>JAMFSI010000143.1 GCA_026225215.1 Sphingomonas palustris
GGCCGGCCCCCCCCCCCGGGCGGGGTTGTTTTTGGGCGGGGCCGGGCAAAAATCCCCCCCGGCACGGGGAGGGGGACCATGCGAAGCATGGTGGAGGGGTCCCGCGCGACATTTCGGCGCAAATCACGCCACATTCTCGATAATCAAAGCAATCCCCTGCCCACCACCAATGCACATGGTGATCAGCCCATATTTTCCGCCGATCCGCTTCAATTCATAAGCGCATTTCACCGTCAAAATGCAGCCGGTAGCCCCCACCGGATGGCCCAGCGCCACCCCGGAGCCATTGGGATTGAGCTTCTCGCGGTCAAAACCCAGCACCTTGGCCACCGCAAGCGCCTGCGCGGCGAAAGCTTCGTTGGCCTCGATCACGTCCATCTGATCGAGCGTCAGCCCAGCCCGCTTTAGCGCGATCGGCACCGCCTTGATCGGCCCCTCGCCCATATATTCGGGCTCGACCCCGGCATGGCCCCAGGCGATGATCCTGGCGAGCGGCTTGAGCCCGCGCTTCTCGACTTCAGCGCCGGTCGCGAGCACCACAGCGGCGGCACCATCATTGATCCCGCTGGCATTGGCCGCGGTGACGGTGCCGTCCTTCTGGAACGCCGGTCGCATCCCGGCCAGCGCCTCAGCCGTGGTATCGGCGCGCGGATGCTCGTCGGTGTCGAACACGGTCGTGCCCTTGCGGGTCTTCAATTCGATGGGGAGAATCTGCTCCTTGAACCGCCCCTCGGCAATCGCGCGAGACGCGCGCTGATGGCCTTGCAGCGCCAACTCATCCTGATCGGCGCGGGTCACCTGATGGCGCGTGGCGCAATTCTCGGCGGTGATGCCCATGTGGTAATCGCCAAGCGCGTCCTGCAAGCCGTAAGTCAGCGCGTCTTCCTGGGTGTTGTTGCCCATCTTCTTGCCCCAGCGCACGCCGTGGTCGTGATAGGGGACATTCGACATGCTCTCGGCGCCGCCGGCGACGGTGATCGACGCCTCGCCCAGCTTCATCATCTGCGCTGCCGAAACGATCGCTTGCACCCCCGAGCCGCACAGCCGGTTCAGCGTCAGCGCCGGGACTTCGAAAGGAATGCCAGATTTGATGGCGATGGCCCGGCTGAGCATATTGTCGCGCGCGCTGGTTTGCATCACCTGGCCGATGACGACATGCTCGACATCGGCGGGCGCCACGCCAGCGCGGCTAAGCGCTTCGGTGACGACCTGGCTGCCAAGTTCGTTAGGAAGCAGGCCCTTGAGCGCGCCGCCGAAATCGCCGATCGCGGTGCGGACGCCCGATACGATATAGATGTCTTCCATCTGCTCTAGTTCCCTTCGATCCGCGGCGTAGCATCGCGCCGCACGTTCATTTCAATCATTGTTTCGATCCGCACGACGCGCTTGTCGAGCGAGACGGTTTTTTCGGCCAGCGCGCGCAGATCGTCGGCATTGCGGATCATATCCCCGCGCAGACCATCGATCCGCTCCTGCAGCAGCATCGTGTTCTTGAGCGCATTGAAGGCTTCGCTGAGTGCGCTCATTGCCGCGCGCCCATCGCCCGCAGCATCGCATCGACTTCCGCATGGGTTTCGCGCATTTTGCGGCTCATCTCATCCAGCGACGCTTCCATCCTGGGGATCGCTTTGTTGACCTGTTCGACCAGCGCGACGAGTTGGGCTTCGTCTTCCTCGCCCTGATGGATATACCGCGATGTCGCCTCGCGCACGACATTGCCCACCGATTGCCCGCTACGGGCGGCAAAGGCATCGAGCGCCGCCTTGTGCTCGGCGCTGGTCAGGAAAGTGACGCGTTCGGTCTGCATGGCGAATCCTTCACATTATAAGGTCATTATAATGTGTAATGGTGTTTGGCGCAACCGAGCTTACTGCCATGCTCGGCATACTTCACACACCTCACAGCGGTATATTATCGTGCTTCTTCCAGGGATTTTCGAGACTCTTGTTCCGCAGTTTCCGCAAGCCCAGCGCGATCCGGCGCCGGGTCGAATGCGGATGGATCACCTCGTCGATAAAGCCCTTGCTCGCCGCCACGAAGGGGTTCGCAAAGCGATCCTCATATTCCTTGGTTTTCTCGGCAATCCCGGCCGCATCCAGCCCACGGAAAATGATCTCCACCGCGCCCTTGGCGCCCATCACCGCAATTTCGGCGGTCGGCCATGCGTAGTTCAAATCCCCGCGCAGATGCTTCGAACTCATCACGTCATAAGCGCCGCCATAGGCTTTGCGGGTGATCACAGTGATCTTGGGCACGGTCGCCTCGGCATAGGCAAACAGCAGCTTGGCGCCATGCTTGATGATGCCGTTATGCTCCTGCGCGGTGCCGGGCAAGAAGCCGGGGACATCGACGAAGGTGATGATCGGAATATTGAAGGCATCGCAAAAGCGCACGAACCGCGCCGCCTTCTTCGATGAATTGATGTCGAGTACGCCCGCCAGCACCATCGGCTGATTAGCGACCACGCCCACCGTGCGCCCCTCGATCCGGCCGAAACCACACAGAATATTGCCGGCATGCTTGGGCTGGATCTGGAAAAACTCGCCCTCATCGAGCGATTTGGTGATTACTTCCAGCATGTCATAAGGCTGGTTGGCGCTGGCCGGGATCACCGTGTCGAGGCTGGTTTCCAGCCGATCCCAAGGATCGGAGGATGGTCGCTCGGGCACTTCATGGCGGTTCGACAGCGGCAGATAATCGAAGAAATCGCGCGCCGCCAGCAGCGCCTCGATGTCGTTTTCCAGCGCCAGATCGGCGACCGAGGTCTTGGTGGTATGGGTGACCGCGCCGCCCAGTTCCTCCTGCGTGACGACCTCGTTGGTCACCGTTTTGACCACATCGGGGCCGGTGACAAACATATAGGAGGAATCCTTCACCATGAAGATGAAGTCGGTCATCGCCGGCGAATAGACCGCGCCGCCCGCGCAAGGCCCCATGATCAGCGACAGCTGCGGCACCACGCCGGAGGCGTTGACGTTGCGCTGGAAGATTTCGGCATAACCACCGAGCGAGGCCACGCCTTCCTGGATGCGCGCACCGCCCGAATCGTTGATGCCGATCACCGGCGCACCGACCTTCAGCGCATTGTCCATGATCTTGCAGATCTTCATCGCGTGGCGCTCGGAAACGGCGCCGCCAAACACCGTGAAATCCTGGCTGAACACGAACACCAGCCGGCCATTGATCGTGCCACTGCCCGTCACCACGCCGTCACCGGGGATGATATTGTCGGGCATGCCGAAATCAGCGCAATTGTGCTCGACGTACATGTCGGTCTCTTCGAAGCTGCCTTCGTCGAGCAGGATTTTCAGCCGTTCGCGCGCGGTCAGCTTGCCCTTGGCATGCTGGGCATCGATGCGGCGCTGGCCGCCGCCCAATCTCGCGGCAGCGCGCCTGCTTTCCATTTCGGCGATATTGGCGGACATGCCCGGTGTGGCCTTTCGCGAGGGTGTCTGATCGATTTCGCTAAAGGCATGGCGCGAAGGCACCGTCAACAGGTTTTAAGCGATCGGTTAAGAGATCGGTGACGAATCCTCCCCTCCCGCCTGCGGGAGGGTCGGGGGTGGGCATGTGAGCGCGCGCATCGACAAACTTACGGGCAATATGCCGGGATTGCGGTCCAATTCATTCGGATTGCAAATGGTGCAGAAGATAGAAGCGCCCACCCCCAGCCCCTCCCGCAAACGGGAGGGGAGTTTCACCGCATCAGCACCAGTTCTTCGGCCATCGACGGATGCAGCGCCATCGTCGCGTCGAAATCGCGCTTGGTCAGCCCGGCGTTCACCGCAATCGCCGCGGCTTGCAGAATTTCCGGCGCATCGGGGCCGATCATATGGACGCCCAGCACCTTGTCGCTCCCAGCATCGACCACCAACTTGTACAGGCCGCGCTCGGGCCGGTCCGAAAACATGTTCTGCATCGGGCGGAAGTCGGAAGTGAACACCTTGACCTCGCCGAATTTCTCACGCGCCTTCACCTCGGTCAGCCCCACGCCCGCCAGCGGCGGCTGCGAGAACACCGCATTGGGGATATTCTCGTAAGACGTAGTCCGCGCTTGCCCGCCGAAGACATTGTCGGCGAAGGCATGGCCTTCGCGGATCGCCACCGGCGTCAATTGCACGCGATCGGTGACATCGCCCACCGCATAGATGCTGGGACATGAGGTGGCATTCCACTCGTCCACCGGCACCTCGCCCTTCGCACCCAGGGCGACGCCCGCCGCTTCCAGCCCCAGCCCAGCGGTCTTAGCCTTGCGACCGGTAGCGACCATCACCACGTCGGCGTGCAATTCGCCATGGCCATGCGTGTGGACGGTGAAGCTGCCGTCGGCGCGCTGGTCCACCTTCTCGATGGCGCTGTCGAAGCGGAACTCGATGCCGCGCGCGCGCGTGATCTCCAGCAAACGGTCGCGCAGGCTCTCGTCATAGCCACGCAGGATCTGACTCGAGCGATTGACCACGGTAACTTGTGCACCCAATGCATTGAATATCCCTGCGAATTCCATCGCGATATAGCCCGCGCCCTGGATCACGACATGCTTGGGAAAGCTCTTGAGGTGAAAGACCTCGTTGCTGGTGATGCAATGTTCGTTGCCCGGAAAATCGGGCATCACCGGCCACGCCCCCACCGCGACGAGGATATACTTCGCGGTGATCTCGCGCCCGCTGGTCAGGCGCACATTATGGGGTCCGGTGATCACCGCGCGCTCGTGGAAATGCTCGACGTGATTGTTGTCCAGGGTGTTGGTATAAGCCCGCTCCAGCCGATCGACCTCGCTGGCGACGAAATTGCGCAGCTTGTCCCAGTCGAAGCTGGTCTCGCCCAGCGTCCAGCCGAAGCCCGCCGCATCATGCAACGCGTCGGCAAAATGCGCGCCGTACACGAGCAGTTTCTTAGGCACGCAGCCGCGGATCACGCATGTGCCGCCGACCCGATACTCCTCGGCCACCGCCACTCGTGCGCCATGCGCTGCAGCGATACGGCTGGCCCGCACCCCGCCCGATCCCGCGCCGATAACGAAAAGGTCGTAGTCGAACTCAGCCATGTCCACTCCTGCAGGGCGTGATGCCGCTCGACGCGATCCGGCGTGATGCCCTTGCCGAGCGATATGGCGGTGGCGAATGACAATTACCAATCGGAATCACCGCTGACTGTGTCCATAGCGACAAAGCCGAGCTTGACGTAATGAACAGCATTGTTGATTAATGACCTGCATATGCAATCGGAGGGCCAGAATGTCTGATATCCTGCCCTCTTATCCCCCGCCCGCTCAGCGCCGTTTGATCACGCTGTTCACGCTCGCCGGCGCTTTCATGACTCAGCTCGACGCCACCATCGCCAATGTCGCGCTGCCACATATGCAGGCCTCGACCTCCGCCTCGCAGGAGCAGATCGCCTGGGTGCTCACCTCCTATCTGGTGATGGCGGCGACCTTTACCCCGCTCAGCGGCTGGCTCGCCCAGCGCTTCGGTCGCAAGCGCATCTTCCTCGCCTCGGTCATCGGCTTTACCGTGGCCTCGGCGCTCTGCGGCGCGGCGGCCACACTGGGGCAATTGATCGCCTTTCGCCTACTGCAAGGCATCATGGGCTCGGCGCTGCTGCCGCTCAGCCAGGCGATCATGCTCGACATCAACCCGCCCGAAAAGCACGGCTCGGCGATGGCGCTATGGGGCATCGGCGCGGTGATCGGCCCGATCATCGGCCCCTTGGTGGGCGGCTGGCTGACCGAGGACTATAGCTGGCGCTGGGTATTCTACATCAATCTGCCGATCGGCGTGCTGACCTTCGCCGGACTATGGCTGGTGCTGGGCGAAGGGACCGGCGAACGCACCGCGCGCAAGCTTGACCTGTTCGGCTTTGCCATGCTCGGCCTAACCGTCGCCGCGCTGCAATTGTTCCTGGATCGCGGCCAGACCAAGGACTGGTTTTCCTCGACCGAGATCTGGATCGAATGCGCCGTTGCCGTCACGGCCTGCTACACCTTCGTCGTCCATTCGCTGACCACGCGCAATCCCTTCGTCCAACCCTCGCTGTTTCGCGACGGCAATTATCTCATCGGCAATGTCCTGGGCTTTTTCCTCGGCGGCATCATGTATGGGGTGATGGCGCTGGTGGCACCGATGCTGTCGGAATTGTTCGGCTATCCGATCGAACTGGTCGGGCTGACCACCGCGCCGCGCGGGATCGGCACGATGCTGACGATGCTGCTGGTCGGGCGACTGATCCGCCGCATCGACATGCGCCTGATGCTGCTCGCCGGGCTGGCGATCTGCGGCGTCTCCTTGTGGATCATGGCGCAATTCTCGCTGCAGATGGACACGCAGATGCTGATCGTCTCCGGCTTTCTGCAAGGCGTCGGCGCGGGCATCATGTTCGTGCCGATCTCGACCATCGTCTTCGCCACGCTCAAGCCCGAACTGCGCAATGAAGGCGCCGCGATGAATTCGCTGATCCGCAACCTCGGCGGTGCAATGACGATCTCGGTGCTTGAAGCTCTGACCACCCGCAACGAAGCGACCGTCCATTCCCGCCTTGTGGAACGCCTGCGGCCCGATAATCCGCTGCTGGCCATGGCCCGCCCCGGCCTCGACATGAACCTGCCCGGCACGATCGCGCAACTTCACCGCGAGATCGGTCGGCAAGCGCTGATGGTGTCCTATGTCGATGCCTTCTGGGCGCTGACGGTGTGTAGCCTGGTGGTGGCGCCGCTGATTGCGTTGATCAGGTTGAAGAGTTCGAAGGGATAAGGTGTGAGGGGTAACCCCCTCACACTCCCCGTCATTTTTGTTGCGTGTCATCGAAGCGCTTGTCTTAAAATAATTATAGATGGCCTGCGGCGCAGGGGTGGGCAAGGCGTAGCGCAACCTGCCTAAAAGCGGTCGGCGACTGGGCCTTGCTACGGCATTAATTCGAATAATCCGGAAGTATCGATTGACATACGGACATATGTATCGATATTTCCAGACTTATCGAAAGGTATTTGCTTGATGGCCGATAGAACTCCACAAGTCTGGGCAGTGGACGCCTTGGCTGCTCTTGCCCACGAAACACGGCTATCGGTCTTTCGGATGCTCGTGCAGGCCGGCCCGGATGGACTGATAGCCGGTGTCATTGCCGAAAAAGCTGGCGTGCCATCATCGACCATGTCGCACCATCTCGCAACGCTTGAGCGCGCAAGCCTGGTGCAGTCGGAGCGCGAAAGCCGCGTCATTCATTACCGGGCAGACTACGCTGCTATGCGTCGATTGCTTGGTTTTCTCATGCAGGACTGCTGCAATGGTGCGCCAGAGATGTGCTCCGACCCGCTTGCGGGGATCGAATGCGTCGCAATCCCGTCATGAGCATCGACATCATCATCTACCACAATCCCGATTGCGGCACCTCGCGCAACACGCTGGCAATGATCCGTAATTCGGGTATTGAACCACATGTCATCGAATATCTGAAAACACCGCCTTCGCGCGCTTTGCTCGAAGAGCTAATCGCCAGAGCGGCGATCGCCCCGCGTGATCTTCTAAGGGAGCAGGGCACACCCTACGGCGAGCTTGGACTCGGCAATCCTGGGCTGACCGATGCCGAGTTGATCGACGCGATGATGGTCCACCCCATCCTCATCAATCGCCCGCTGGTCGTTTCCCCGCTTGGCGTAAAGCTATGCCGCCCGTCTGAGGCGGTCCTGGACTTGATTCCTGTTGGTCAACGGGGCGCGTTCGCCAAGGAAGATGGCGAGCGCATAATCGGTGGTGACGGCCAGCGCATAGTTCAGCAATGATCAAGGCATCGCGTGCGATTTGCGCCGAGACGATCGGCAGCTTCCTGCTTTTCGCGACCGTAATAGGTTCGGGTATCATGGGCGAGCGGCTTTCCGGGGGAAATGTCGCCATGGCGCTGCTTGGCAATACGCTGGCAACCGGGGCGATGCTCTTCGTGCTCATCACCATGCTGGGAGCGATTTCGGGCGCACATTTCAATCCGGTCGTGACGATGGTTGCCGCTTTACGCGGAGAAATCGGCGGGGCCGATGCGCTGGGCCACGTGGCCGCGCAACTGCTCGGTGGCATTCTAGGGGTCTGGGCCGCCCATCTGATGTTCGGCCTGCCGGTTCTGGAAATCTCGACCAAGGTTCGAACAGGCATCGGCCAATGGGCAGGCGAAGCTATTGCTACCTTCGGCCTACTACTGACCATCATCGGTACGGTGAAGATGCGGCCGAACTCGGTTCCCGCAAGCGTCGCGCTCTACATCACCGCCGCCTACTGGTTCACCTCGTCCACCAGTTTCGCCAATCCGGCCATCACGATCGCCCGCTCCCTGAGCGATACCTTTGCCGGAATCGCACCCGCCAACGTGCCGGGCTTCATCGTCGCTCAAATCGTGGGCGCACTGGCAGCCCACCTTACGGCCAAGGTAATATTCGATGATCCAGCCGAGGCAGTGGCATGAACCGCCTGCGTGAATTGGCCGACGCCGATCCCTTACCGGCATTGCGGCCTGAATATGCCCATGCACGCCCAAGCCTCGGCCTTGGGAAGACATTGCCACCGCCGCGCATTCTATTGCTGTATGGCTCGCTTCGCGAACACTCCTATTCACGCCTTATTATCGAGGAATCTGCGCGACCCCTTCGGTAACGCCCAAGCTAACCGCGCCGACGAGCGCGCTGGTAGACCAGGTCCGGAGAGAGGGCGTATTTGGTCGGAGGAAAGAACCGACGCCTCGTCGCATAAGCAAATTCAACGATGAACACGCCCCAGACGCCACCCGCAGCTTTTACGCAGGCATCGGTGAATGCCGCATCGCGACCCGGAACCATCAGCTGACCGGCCTCGAGTGCGAAAGCGATCACCGCAATAGCGAAAACCAAGGCATTCGCTCGTCGGGGAAAGGAGACGGATGCCAGAATGCCGAAGACGAAATAAGCACCGAACCGCTCTTCGTTGGCTCCGCCCAAATGCGGGCGCAGTTCGATCGGACAAAGGGTCGCATAGGCAATCGCGATGAATACCAAAAACGTCGCGATCAGCGCCCAGACAGACCGCCTGGCCATACGACGGTCTGCACCGATATAGCGCTGGGAGGAGATATGCCGCGACATTGTCATGCATTATGTTTAGCTAATTTTTATTAATAATTTCTTGAATCCCATTATTTGCAGCGATGTAGCACAAGCTAACCAGCATCGCTGGCCGCAAAATCTACTTCAGCTCCGTCAAGCTTGAACCTCCAGGCGATCCAAAGCCGCCCCGAAATCTCGCTCGTGCCAGAACTTCAGGAACGAGATATAGACATGCAGGCAGTTGCGCGCGGGATCGCTGGTCGCGAAAATCGGATCGCGCGGTCCGCTGGCGTTCACTGCTTCGGGCAGGCGGAACAGCACGATTTCGGGGAAGTCCAGCACCCGCGACACGCCCATCAGCGCGATGTGCAGGGTGACGTGCTGGGTTAGCTCGTCGACGGTGATCGCAGGGCCGCCGTTGTGGTGATACTCCTGGGCAAACAGCGTCAGCAATTCATCGAGGTGATGGTCCCAGATGTCGTGATGCGCGGCGCTGATCCCGCCCCAGAACACCGAACCGAAGGTCAACTGGCCAACGCGGCCCCAGTCGATCAGCCCGCAGTGCAGCGCGCCATCCGCGTCGCGATGGAACCAGCAATTATCGATATGCGCGTTCCAGTGACACAGCGCGATCAAATCGGGATTGCCGGTGAGATAGCGCTGGATCGGCTCTTCGAGGGCATGGATGCGCAGCGCATCACGGCGCATCCGCGCGTGAAATTCCTCCGAGCGCAATTCCGGCGGCAATAGTTGCGGGGCGCTGGCGGCAAAGGCGTGGCAATGATCGAGCAACGCCGACAGCCAGACCGCATCGCCAGCCATGCGGTCGGCAGTGCCCGCGACAGGATCCCACGGGAAACGCTCGGCAATGTCGGGAGCCAGCTTTCCCCCCTTATGCGCCCCGGCCAGCCGCGCCAGCGCCGTGACGGTCGCGCGATAATAGGGCAGCGGCTCGGGTGTGTGCAGATGATCGAGGCATTTGCGGCGATGCGGCTCGATCGTGCCCTCACCGAACTGCACCCGTTCGGTGACGATCAGCCCGGTGCCGCTGGCATGGTCGAAATCGGCGAAGCAGGCGGCGGGCGCCTCGATCGGGAAGCCGGGCAGCCGCGAGATCGCCGCGAACCGCGCCTCGCCTTCCATCTCGCCGCGCTGCCGGTCGCGCCGCTCATCGTGGAAATCGCGCGAGAACTTGACGAACAGCTCCTGCGGCAAGCCCGGCTCCTCGCGCGCATATTCGACGCGGAGAAACAGCTTGGCCCCGGTCGAGCCGCCGGGGCAATCCTCCCACTGCGTGATCGCATCCACCCGATTATCCGCGCTCATCGCGCCGAACGCTTGAAAGGCCCGCGTCAGAAACGCGACGCCATCGCCGCGCAGCGCGTCGGTATGCGCAGGGATGGCGAGGCCGGTGACATCGCCGATAACGTGATCGATGGGTGCCGAAAGCGTAGCCATCTCAAATCCTCCCCCGCCGGGGGAGGTGGCAGCCTCGCAGAGGCTGACGGAGCGGGAGCGGCGCTCGGTTGCGCGTGAGCGCCCCCTCGACCACCCTGCGGGCAATCGTATTTGCCTCGTCATGCCGACGGAAGTCAGCATCCATTCTCGCTACGCCGGTTATACCCGCATTGTCCGCAGGCTTCGGTAGAAAATGACGCTTCTTCATACCTCTTGGTTGTGAAAACCGATGGCAACGGCTGGCCAATGAACGCTGCGCTGAATGGATCCTGACTTTCGTCAGGATGACCAATCGGGCACGATCCATATGCGATTGCCCTGCCCTGTGGGGGAGGATCAAAGTCGGCAACAACTGCATTGTTTGAACCTATAGCCCCGCCGCCGCCAGCAGCGCCTCGGTGCTGGCATCGAAACTCGCCCCACCGTGTTCGATCTGCTTGGCGATTTCCTTGCCCAGTTCCACGCCGAACTGGTCGAAGGGATTGATCCCCAGCAACACGGCATTGGCAAAGGTGCGATGCTCGTGGAAGGCGATCAGCGCACCCAGCGTGGCCGGGTTGAGATCATCGACCAGGATCGTCGCGCTGGGGCGATTGCCGGGATAGGAGCGCGCGGGATCGGACGTCTGCTTGCCCGCCATCAGCGCCGCGCCTTGCGCGAAGCAATTCATCAGCAGGATGCGGTGATGCGCGGGATCGAGATCGTCGCCGGGAGCGATGGAGGCGATGAAATCCACCGGCACCACGTTGGTCCCCTGGTGCAGCAATTGAAACACCGCATGCTGGGCATCGGTGCCGACGCCGCCCCAGGTAATCGGCGCCGAAGGGCCTGCGAGCGGCGCGCCATCGACGGTCACCCGTTTGCCGTTCGATTCCATCTCCAACTGTTGCAGATAGGAGGGCAGCAAGCGGATGCGTTCGTCATAGGCAAAGCATGCGCGCGTCTGGCAGCCGAGCAGATGGGTGTAATAGAGATCGGCGAAGGCCGCGCGCAGGCAGAGATTAGCGGCATTATCGGTATCGCGGAAATGGCGATCCACCGCCGCTGCGCCATTGAGGAATTCGGCAAAACCCTCCCAGCCGATCGCCATCGCCACCGGAAAGCCGATCGACGACCACAGCGAATAGCGCCCGCCGACGCCTTCGTTGAACGGCAGCACGCGCGTCTCATCGACCCCCCACTCGACCGCTTTCTCGGGCGCGGCGGTAAGGGCGATGACGCGGCCATAAGCGTCGCTCACGCCATTCTCATTCAGCCACGTCAACGCGCTGGTGGCATTGGTCAGCGTCTCGATCGTGGTGAAGGTTTTGGAGGCCACCGCGATCAGCGTCGTCGCCGGATCGCACGCCGCAAAAGCGGCTTCGAGCGCGCAGCCGTCGATGTTGGAGACGACATGGACATCGACCACCGCACCGTCGCGGGTCAGCGCGTCGACGGCCAGCGCCGGACCCAATGCCGAGCCGCCGATGCCGATGTGGATCAAATGTTTGACCTCGCCCAGCGCGCCGCCATGGATCGCCTCGACCAGCGCCCACATCCGCGCATGGAGCGCCTGCGCTTCCTCGACCGAGGTATCCTTGCCGACCCCGCGCTGCGCGGTGTGCTCGGCTGGGCGACCCTCGGTAATATTGACGATATCGCCGGCAAACAGCGCCGCGCGCCGACCGGCAAAATCCATCGTCTCGGCCAGCGCCTCGAAAGCCGCGATATGGGCGGCATCGAGATGGGTTTTCGCCCAATCGAACAGGATCGAGCCGCCCGGCAACTCAAGCCGCGTCGCCAGCGCCGCGACGCGCGCCCGCTCGGCGGCAAACAATTCCGCCAGCGTCGGCTTGGCCAGCGCCTGCAATTGATCCCAAATCGCGGCCGCAGTATTCGCCATATGTCGTTTCTCCGTAGCCGATGCGCCAACCAGTCGCGCCAAGCGAGCCGTGCCAAGCCAGCCATGATTGCCATTCCGCGCGGCCTATCCTATGCCCGCCCGCGACAATCCGGCCAAGGGTGCAATGCAGCGTAATGCGACGGGCGCAGTCCGCACAAGACCATGCTCTGCAAGCCACGCGCGGCGATGCCATGGCCTTGGCTCGGCGGTGCAGCCGACCAATCCCGGATAAATCGCCGGAAATTATGGACTTATGATGACCGAACCAGATGCCAATGCTACCAACCGCCCGCCCGCGGGCACGTCAGGAAATGGCGCTGGGAAGGTTGAAAAGAAAGAAGATAACTTCCTGGTCTTCCTGATCAAGCTGATCGTGATCGTGGTGATCTTCCGCAGCTTCATCTTTTCGCCGTTCAATATTCCCAGCGAATCGATGCAGCCGCGTCTGGTCGATGGCGATTACCTGCTCGCGGCGAAATGGCCGTTCGGCTATTCCAGCTATTCACTGCCGTTCAGCGTGCCGCTGCTGCCGCACCGCATCTTCGCGCATCAGCCGCAGCGCGGCGATGTCGCGATCTTCAAGGCGCCGCCGACCAACGACGTCGATTATATCAAGCGGGTGATCGGTCTGCCGGGCGATACCGTGCAGATGGTCGGCGGCGTGCTTCATCTCAACGGCCAGGTCGTCCCCAAGGTGCGGATCAGCGACTTCGAAATCGCGGTTACGCCGAATACCCATTGCTATTCGCCCGAATTCGAAGTGCCCGTCGCCGGCGGCACGGTTTGTCACTATCCGCGCTTCCGCGAAACGCTGCCGGGCGGCAAAAGCTATGAAGTGCTCGACCTCGGCCATACCCCGCAGGACGATACCCAGCCGGTGATCGTGCCCGAAGGCGATCTGTTCCTGATGGGCGACAATCGCGACAATTCGATGGACAGCCGCTTCCCCGCCGTCGCCGGCGAAGGCATCGGGCTGGTGCCGCAGGATAATCTGGTGGGGCGCGCCACGATCATGATGTGGTCCACCGATGGCTCGGCGGTGTGGTATGAACCCTGGACCTGGTTCACCGCGACCCGCTGGAACCGCATCGGGGGCACCTTTTGAGCGAAAGCCTATTGGGAGACGACACCCGCGCCTTCCTCGCGGCGCTGGTCGGCGAACCTCTGGCCGATCATGGCGGGGCGCAGGAACTCTGGCTGGAGGCGCTGACCCATGGCAGCACCGGCCACGAGCGCGATTACCAGCGGCTGGAATTTCTCGGCGACCGCGTGCTCGGGCTGATCATCGCCGAGTGGCTCCACGAAACGCTCGCCGCCAAGGAAGGCAAGCTGTCGCAGCGGCTCAATGCGCTGGTGGCGCGCAGCATGTGTGCGGACGTCGCGCGGCGTTGTGGCCTCGGCGCGCATATGCGGCTGGGTAAGCAAGCCCGCGACGATGGCGGTGCCGACAGCGATAATATCCTCGGTGATGTGCTCGAAGCGCTGATCGGGGCGGCATTCCTAACCTATGGCTTCGACCGCGCCCGCGCGATCGTCCGCCGGCTATGGGCCGATGCCGTGGCCGGACAAGCCGGCCGTGCCAAGCATCCCAAATCGGCGCTGCAGGAATGGGCGGCGGAAAATCGTCGCAAGATGCCCGAATACCGGCTGATCTCGCGCGAAGGCCCCGATCATGCCACGCGTTTCACCGTGGCGGTGGCGATCAAGGGCGTGGGCGAAGCCGAAGCTATCGGCAGCAGCAAGCAGGAGGCGGAAACCGCCGCTGCACAGACTTTTCTGGAGACATTCGCGTGACCCAACCTTCTGTTCCCGACAACACCGCCTGCGGCGTGGTCGCGGTGATCGGCGCGCCCAATGCGGGCAAATCGACGTTGGTCAATGCGCTGGTCGGGCAGAAGGTGGCGATCGTCTCGGCCAAGGCGCAGACCACCCGCGCGCGGCTGATGGGTATCGCGCTCGCCGAAACCGACATTGCGCGCGTCCAGATCATCCTCGCCGACACCCCCGGCATCTTTGCTCCCCGCCGCCGGCTTGACCGCGCCATGGTCGCCGCTGCCTGGGAAGGCACCAGCGAGGCCGACGCCGTGCTGCTGGTGGTCGATGCGCGCAAGAAGAAGTTCGACGAGCTCGAGGATATTCTCGAATCGCTGCGCAGCCGGCCCGAGCGCAAGCTGCTGGTGCTCAACAAGGTCGATCAATGCGTGAAGGAAAAGCTGCTGGCCTCGGCCCAAACCTTCGGCGAAATGGCGCTGTTCGACGAGATCTTCTTCGTCTCCGCGCTGACTGGCGATGGCGTGCCCGAATTGAAGGCGCATCTCGCCCAGGCGATGCCGCAAGGTCCCTGGCACTTCCCCGAGGACCAGGTGTCGGACGCCAGCGAACGCCTGCTCGCTTGCGAGATCACTCGCGAACAGCTTTACCGCCAGCTTCACGACGAATTGCCTTACGACAGCACCGTCCGCCCCGAGAGCTATGCCACCCGCAAAGACGGCAGCCTGGAAATCCACCAGCAGATCGTCATCGCCCGCGACAGCCAGAAAAGTATCGTACTCGGCAAGGCCGGCGCGCGCATCAAGGCGATCGGCGAGGCATCGCGCAAGGAGCTGGCCACCCTGCTCGGCGTGACGGTCCATTTGTTCCTGCACGTCAAGGTCGATGAGAATTGGGCCGAGGCCAAGGAAATCTATGAGGAAATCGGCCTCGACTGGGTGCGCTGATGAAAACGGGCAACGAGTTAGACCATTTTTTACTCGCCTCACCCTTGCCTGTTACCTCCAGCGACACATGCGCGCTTGCCGGAATAGACCGTTACAGGCATGGCGAAGCATAAGCATACTGGGGTCTGCAATTCATGGATGACGTGCTGACCGCGCATTCCGGCTTTGAAACCTTGGCGGTTTCCGAGACTATGCTCGAAGGGTCCAGTGCAAGCTCGCGCCGCACCGCGTTGATTAAGCTGGCACTGGCTTATCTGCTCCTCGCTCTGCTATTGCGCGGGCTGACATTCGGCGATCCGGCGCTCCACGTTGACGAACAATTCTACCTGTTAGTCGGCGATCGCCTGCTGCATGGCAGCCTGCCTTACGTAGATATCTGGGATCGCAAGCCGGTCGGATTGTTCGTCCTCTACGCCGCGATCCGGGCGCTCGGTGGCGAAGGTATCGTCCAATATCAAGTGGTGGCCATGCTATCGGCGTCGGCGACTGCTCTAACAATCAATCGCATAGCTCGAAACATTTCCTCGCCGAGGGGCGCATGGTGGGCAGGTTTGAGCTACCTACTGTATTTGTCTGCCTTCAACTGTTTCGGCGGACAATCGCCAGTGTACTATAATCTGCTCGTGGCGCTGGCAGCTTGGGCGATGTGTAGCATTGTTACCGGTCCGCCCGGCCTAAATCTCGTCGCGCGTGGCGCGGGCGTCATGGCCCTGATCGGACTGGCTATACAGATCAAGTATACGGTAGTGTTCGAGGGCATAATGTTCGGTTTGACCCTGCTTGCTCGGGCTCGCACCGATGGATTTCCGCCGACGCGGATCGCCGCCGCAGCGACGGTCTGGATCGCCGTCGCGCTAATCCCTACCGCGCTGGCATGGAGCACCTATATATATTTAGGCCAGGGTCAGGCCTATTATTTCGCCAATTTCAGATCGATCTTTTCGCGCGAAGAATCTCAGACAGCAGCCCTATGGCGGCTGATCAAGGAAATGGCGGTTCTCATCCCTTTCTGGTTCGCAATATTTCACGCGCCGGAACGCGTAAAATTGCCATGCGAAAACGGTTCGAACGAGGCAGCCCGTAGTTTCCTGCGCTTATGGGGAACGGCTGCCGTTTTCGGATTTCTGATATTCGGGACTTGGTATGATCACTACGTAGCACCTTTGCTCGGGCCGCTAGCGGTACTGGCAGGGCCGATGTTAGGGCGCGCCGGAAAATTTCGTATTTACACACAATTATTGATCGGCTTTGGCCTGATCGCAGCCGCATATATGACTATCTATGAAACAACTCGGCATGGCACTCGCATCCAAATCGCTCACGCCTCAGCGCTCATCAGTTCCCACCTTGGCGGCGGTTGCGCTTACCTCTATGAAGGCGATCCGATACTCTATTTGACGACGCACTCGTGTCTCGCGACACGTTACATTTTTCCAAATCACTTAGCCGGCGCGGTAGACGCCAAGTCGCTAGGCGTGAATGCGAATCAAGAAGTCACCCGCATTATGGCCAGTCATCCTAGCGTCGTTATGATAGGTGCCAAACCCGTGGCGGATTCCATCAACATCCAGTCGCGCGAAATCGTGCTTCGGTCGCTAGCACAGGATTATACTCAGTACTCCACGACGATAGTGGGAAAGCACGAATACAAGCTTTTTGAACTCAACCTTAGATCTTCGATCGGGACGCCCTCCTCCGAAACTCCCCATCTCCGCGCTGGTTTCATCCTTCGCGGGGGATCGAAGTTGTTGATCTGAATGATGTCGTCTTACAGGGATTTCCTTATGGCTCATCAGTTGCTCTTGAAGGATTCGAGATGATAGAAGGAAAACGTGTCGCAGTCGTACTTCCTGCCTATAATGCGGCGCTAACACTATTGCGTACTTATAGGGAAATTCCCCTCGATATTGTCGATGATGTGATCCTCACCGACGATGCGAGCAGAGATGACACACAGCATATCGCCCGATCGCTGGGTATTCACACCATTGTTCACGCGCAAAACCGTGGCTATGGCGGCAATCAGAAGACCTGCTATGCTGCCGCACTTGAGCGTGGTGCCGATATCGTCGTTATGCTTCACCCGGATTACCAATATTCGCCAAAACTGGTCGCCGCGATGGCGAGTATGATTGCCTCGGGGCACTACGACGTCGTCTTGGCTTCACGAATTCTTGGCAAAGGGGCCCTCGCTGGCGGCATGCCACTTTACAAGTATATCGCAAATCGCGGCCTAACTTTTATCGAAAATATTCTACTTGGTCAGAAGCTTTCTGAATATCACACGGGCTACCGGGCTTGGAGCCGCAAGGTTCTTGAAACCCTACCTCTCGATGCTTGCTCTGATGACTTCGTTTTTGACAATCAAATGCTTGCGCAGACCACCTGGTTTGGTTTCGACACGGGCGAGATTTCTTGTCCAACTCGATACTTTCAAGAAGCATCGAGCATTAACTTTCACCGTAGTGTGATTTACGGCCTGGGCGTGCTCAAGACTGCACTAACCTATCGATTTGCCCGTTGGGACTTAATCAAGCCAGCTTTGTTCCAGACAACCTCTACCGAAAAATCAACCATAGCCACAGCAAAGCAAGCGACGAATGCCTGACTCAATGAAATCGTCATGGCGTTTTTCAGCAGCGTTTAGCGCTTTGGTTGTCGTAGGATTGACCCTGCTATTGCGCTTTCGCGAGCCCTTGATTGCATCCCGTTCAGCAATCGAACGACTTTTTTCGCAGTTACAACACTTTATGTCTGCCAATTGGTTGGCATTCGCGCTTGGACAGATTGGCGTGACGGCAAGCGGCGTATTACCAGCGTCGATGATGGCGGTAATAGCAGGGGCGACATATGGTTTAGCGATGGGCCTGCTCATCTCGGTATCAAGCACTATGATTGGCGGATGGCTGGCATTCGCTATTTGCAGAACCGCTTTGCGTTCCCATATCGAACGCTGGATTCAGCGTTTTCCAACCGTATCTCGGCTTGACAAGGCTATCACCACAGAGAGTTGGCGCTTCGTGCTTTTGCTTCGAATATCGCCGGTGATGCCGTTCGCTATCACGAGCTATGGGTTAGGCCTAACACGCATTAGCCAGCGCGACTATTTGATCGGAACAATGGCCTCATTACCTGCGCTCGCGGCATACGTAACTCTTGGGGCTTTGGGCAAACAAAGCTTGATGATGACAATGAACCAGGCAAGTCCGCTACATTGGTTATCGCTCGCGGCGGGCGCCGCTACGGTCATATATGCGCTGTTCCGGGTACGAACTGTACTCTCCAGGGTCGGCCACACAGAAGGTTTAATTCAAGACATATAACACTTACGTTAAACAGCCCTATGGCCGCAATGATACAAAAATATTTCTATATTATTAAATGTTACAATCATACTATTATCTAATAGAAATAATAGTTCTAGCGCAACAGATATTGATGCTTTGCCGCCCATCCAGTTTTTTTCAAGCTATCTCGCCGAACTACCGCCAGCCAATTATCTTCGCAATAATTTGGATCGCCGCTACCTTTGTCCGTGAGATTCAGCGAGGTGCAGGGACGATCGTGATCGGACAGATCAACGACCCATTGCCGAGGCCAAGTCGCAAGTTCGTGATCATGATTCCGTCGCCAAATGGCAACTTCAGCGCGCCAACTGGGGCCCCCGCGCATATCCTTGACGGGCACAAAGAAGGTGATTGCCCCCGAAACTAGGGTTAGCGCGCATAGAATTTTCCCAACGCGACGATAATGGCCATCATCGCGCATCACCAACGCGACTAGTCCCATGCCCAGCATGGTGTTCGGCAAAAAGTTATAGCGTTGCGCAGAGCCAACGCTGAACCACTGACTGGCGTCGACTAGCAGCATACCAGCGCCGAACGACACTGCTCCAATCGTCAGCCCGATTGCGATAAGCCAGAATGCAGCATCCCGGCCACCGCGAAGCGCCCATCCGACGAGTGCCAAAAAATAGGCGCAGGAAATTGCTGTGACGCACCACCAACCGATTCCACCACGCGAATGTGTAATATAAAATACGCGGCCCACATAATTAGCCAACGGGGCCGAAATGTAGGGCATCACAGCCAACCGCAGGAACAGCAAATTTGCCAGCGACGCAGGGTCGAGCAAATTGCCTCTCACCGGACTTTTGGTGTAAAACAATAACATCTGAATCGCCGAACCGACTGCGAGCACACATGTTTGCGCAAATCGATCAGGATCACGGTCGAGGATACTGCGAAGGGCAAACAGCGGTAGGATGACGATGGCACCCGGTCCACATAGGGGGGCTAGGAGTAGTGGCAGCAAGTACGCAATTCGTTCAACGCGCGCAGATGGAATATCAAGCACGAGGATCAATGCGGTGCACAAGGCCAAATGGAACTGAATGTGCAACACGTTGGCAAAAACTTCTTCGGTGCTCGCGCTCATGGCTATGATGAGCAGGCAAGTAATTACCGCCCATTTGTTGGACAGCCAGCGGCCACGGCCAGTCAGAATCAACGCGCCGGGCACGATTTGAAAAAAGAGTGCAAGAAGCATTGTAAAATACGGTGCAAGTTCCAGAGGCAGCAAGCCTCCGCGAACAAGTTTGACCGCGAGTAGCGTAGTCGCGTTAGCCCCGAGGTTTAGATAGCCTGCGAATGTTCGCCACAGTGCCACGCTGGCCGGTCGATGCCATGCAAAAGCCAAGAAGATGGTGCCTTCCTCGCCCATGAACCGACCAAAAAACCAAGCTTCCGGTATGCGCAACATCAGCAAGAATATAAATCCCGCAAAAAGCAGTAAGCGCTCTTTGGGAGTGAACCGCGCTGAAGCGCCGCGGGTTGGGTCCACATTGTCAGTCAATGACATTGAGCCCCAGCGACGTAGCCGCTCCAGCCGTAACGAGAAGGCCGAACGGGTTGGCAAAGCGACGATTGAAACCTCCTTCACACACGAATCCCAGCAGCGCTGGTGCGCGCGTAATGCAGCAACACGCCCCGATGGCAACCAGCGATAGATGAGTGACATGCACTTCGAGTACGTTACATCGGGCACAACCCAAGGTTGATCATCTCGCTGCGCCCAAGTAGCGAACAGATGCCCTATGGGCCGGCTAACCAGCGGAGTCGTGATGCTCCGCAGCATCAATCAAAGATTGGGGGAGAGCGCATGAGCCCAGTTTCAAAACGGCCTTCTACCGGCACATCTGAGTATGATGTAGGTAGTGGTCAAAGCACTATCGCCGGGCGGGGTATTGTGCTTGCCGTAATCGCAGGAATTTTCCTCTGGGGAACGTTAATTTATATCATTTCTCGTTTTTGGTAGGACAGATAAATTAATGAGCTCTGGGCCGGGCTCGGGCTCTACGTCGGGCGAGCGATTTCCTATCTCGCATCCGCCAGCTTCAGCTGGTTCTGGAATCGCAGTTTCAGCTTTCGCAGCACGGTCCCGCCCTCCGTTCGCGAATGGCTGCAATTTCTGGCCGCCAATGCCGTCGGCGGCCTCGCCAATCTCGCGATCTACGGCGGACTCGTCGCCCGGTTCGCCCTGTTCGCCCTGTTCGCCCTGTTCGCCGCTTACCCGGCACTCGCGATCTTTGCCGGTGCGGTGGTCGGCATGTTTTTCAACTTCACGCTATCCCGCCACGCCGTCTTTCGCCGTAACTGAGACCAAGCCGCCCCGTCCTTAAGCTGCCGCGGTCTTCTTCGCTGGCTTCTTGGCCGCTGGCTTTTTAGCCGCAGGTTTTTTCGCAGCGGTTGCTTTCGCAGGCTTCTTGGCTGCTGCCTTCTTCTTGCCCTTGCCCTTCGCCGGCCCCTTCGCCGCCTTTTCGTCGATCAACACGATCGCGGCCTCCACGGTCAGCGCTTCGGGTTCGGTGCCGCGTGGCAAGGTGGCATTGGTGGCGCCGTCTGTGACATAGGGCCCATAGCGGCCCGCCATCAGCTTGATTTCGCCGCCATTGACGGGATGCGGACCGAAAGTCTTGAGCGGCTCGGCTGCGGCGCGCGCCCCGCGTCCACCGCCGGCCGCCGCCTCGGCGAGCTTGACCACCGCCGCGTTCATGCCAGTCTCGAACACTTCGCCGGTACCGCGCAGCTTGGCGTATTTACCGTCATGCGCGAGATAGGGCCCATAGCGGCCGATGCTCGCGGTAATCGGCAGGCCGCTCTCGGGATGCAGGCCGACCTCGCGCGGCAGGCTGAGCAGCTTCACCGCCCATTCCAGCGTCAATTCACCACCGGTGGTCGCCAACACGTCCTTGGGGATCGACGATCGCTTCGCTTCCTTACCGTCGCCGACCTGGATGTATGGGCCAAAGCGTCCGACCTTGCGCGTGATCGGCTCGCCGGTCTCGGGATGCTTGCCCAGTTCGCCATCCTCGCCCGCATCGGCGCTGCCGCCGGGTTGCGCGAATTTGCGGGTGAACTTGCATTCGGGGTAATTGTTGCAGGCGATGAAGGCGCCATAGCGGCCGCCGCGCAGGGCGAGCCGTCCCGTGCCGCAGGATGGGCATTGGCGGGGATCGGAGCCGTCGTCCTTGGGCGGGAACAGATAATCCGAGAGGAATTCATCCAGCGCTTCGGTCACTTCGCTGGGCTTGCGCTCCATGACCTCGTCGGACTTGGGTTTGAAATCGCGCCAGAAGGCTTCGAGAATCGCGCGCCACGCCGCGCGCCCGCCCGATACCTCGTCGAGTTCGTCTTCCATCCCGGCGGTGAAATCATAAGCGACATAGCGGGCAAAGAACCGTTCCAGAAATGCGGTGAGAAGGCGCCCGGATTCCTCTGCAAAGAAACGATTCTTTTCGACACGAACGTAATCGCGATCCTTGAGTACTTGCAGCGTCGAGGCATAAGTCGAAGGCCGGCCGATCCCCAATTCCTCCAGCCGCTTGACCAGGCTGGCCTCGGAAAAGCGCGGCGGCGGTTGGGTGAAATGCTGGCTGGCATCCACGCCCTTTTTCGCTGGCGTATCACCCTTGGCGAGTGCCGGGAGCAGGGTGGAATCCTCCTCCTCATCCTTGCCGCCCGCCGCGCGATCGTCGCGGCTTTCCTCGTAGACCGCGAGGAAGCCGGGGAACTTCACCACTTGTCCGGTCGCACGCAATTCATGCAGCCCGGCCGGATCACGCAGAGTGACGGCGGTGCGTTCCAGCGCGGCAGAGGCCATCTGGCTCGCCAGCGCCCGCTTCCAGATCAGCTCATACAGCCGCGCCTCGTCGCCGCTGCCGTGCTTGTCGCTAGTGAATTCGGTCGGGCGGATCGCCTCATGCGCTTCCTGCGCGTTCTTCGCCTTGGTTTCATAATGGCGAGGCTTTTCCGGCATATAATGGCCGGAGTAGCGATCATTGATCACCTTGCGCGCCGCGTCGATGGCCGAATGGTCCATCTGCACGCCATCGGTACGCATGTAGGTGATCGCGCCCTGCTCATAGAGATTCTGCGCCACGCGCATGGTGTGCGCGGCGGAAAAGCCGAGCTTGCGCGCCGCTTCCTGTTGGAGGGTGGAAGTGGTGAACGGTGGATAGGGGTGGCGCTTCTGCGGCCTGGTATCGACCTCCTCGACGCGGAATACCGCGCCCTCCACCGCTGCCTTGGCACGCGCGGCAATACCTTCGTCGCCCAAGCTCAGCCGCTCGAGCTTCTGCCCGTCGAACTTCACCAGCCGCGCCGGAAACTCGCTGCCGTGCTGCTCCAGTCGGGCGACCACCTGCCAATATTCCTGCGGCTTGAACGCTTCGATCTCACGCTCCCGCTCGACGATCAGCCGCAGCGCCACCGATTGCACCCGGCCCGCGCTCTTGGCGCCGGGCAGCTTGCGCCACAGCACCGGCGACAAGGTGAAGCCGAACAGATAATCCAGCGCCCGCCGCGCCAGATAGGCGTCGATCAGATCCTGATCGAGCGCGCGCGGATGCTGCATCGCCGTCGTCACCGCTTCCTTGGTGATGGCGTTGAAGGTGACGCGCTGGACATCCTTGGGCAGCGCCTTGCGCTTGGCCAGCAGTTCGCGGACGTGCCACGAGATCGCTTCGCCTTCGCGATCAGGGTCAGTCGCCAGGATCAGGCGGTCAGCCGTCTTGGCGGCATCGGTGATCTCGCGCACCCGCGCTTGCTTGTCGCCATAGAGTTCCCAATCCATCGCGAACTCTTCGTCCGGGCGCACCGAACCGTCCTTGGCGGGCAGATCGCGGATGTGACCATAGGAGGCCAGCACCTTGAAGTCCTTGCCCAGGTACTTCTCGATGGTTTTGGCCTTGGCGGGGGATTCGACGATGACAAGCTGCATGGTGGCGAAAAATTGTCCCTATACGCGTATACGTGCGCGAGCTTGGCGAGTTCGACCTGCCCGCGTCAAGCTTAGTCTGTCTGGAAATTAGCTGCACTAATTTCGAAGTCTGTGCCGTCCCGCTCCCCCTGCCCAACCACCCATTACAGGGTACCCTTGGGGTGGTTGGGCAGGGGGAGCGGGACGGCACAGACTATCCGAAACGAAGTTTCGGATCAGACATCATGCTAGACTCACCCGACCGCCCGCATGGCGCACCAGGCGGCCCGCCAATTCCAGTTCGATCAGTGCGAGCTGCACTGCCGAAGCGGGATCGCCGGTCTGACGAATCAATTCGTCTATCGGCACCGGGGCCAGAGTGAGGAGGCCGGCGATGTCGGTGAGTGACGACGCCATGGCGTGTCCTTCGCCCCACTCTGCCTCCTCGTCCGCTGCGGCAAAGAGATCGCCGCCATCCTCGCGAACATGCGAGCGAGGCAGCCCGCTAAAGCTGGTGAGCAATTCGATCACATCTTCGGCCCGCTGCACCAGCACCGCGCCATCGCGGATCAGTTGGTTGCAACCGTGGCTGCGCGGGTCGAGCGGCGATCCCGGCACCGCCATCACTTCGCGCCCCAGTTCGCCGGCGACGCGCGCCGTGATCAGCGAGCCGGACTTGGGCGCGGCTTCCAGCACCACCGTCCCTCCGGCGAGCCCGGCGATGATCCGGTTCCGGGCGGGGAAGTGGCGCGCGATCGGCTCGGTACCGGGCGGCATTTCAGTCAGCAGCAATCCGGTCTGGGCGATTTCTTCCTGCAATTCGAGGTGGTCGGGCGGATAAGTGATGTCGATGCCGCTGGCGATCACGGCGATAGTGCCACCCCCGCCCGCCGCCACGCTACGCCGGGAGCCCAGCGCGCCGCGATGCGCCGCCGCGTCGATCCCGCGCGCCAGCCCCGACACCACTGCATGCCCGGCCTCGGCCAAGGTCCGGGCAAATTCACGCGACAATCGAATCGCGGCAGCAGAGGCATTGCGTGCACCGACCAGCGCCACGGGCGCGCGCCGGGCAAGATCGGTCTCGCCCCGCGCGATCAGGATCGGCGGTGCGCCATTGGCATGCTGCAACAGCGGTGGATAATCGGGTGCATCATGGAACAGGTAGCGGGCGCCGCTGCGAGTCACCGCCGCGATCTCAGCGGTAATCACGGCTTCCGGCGCCGCGCGATAGCCGCCGCTGCGCCCCGATCTGCCCTTGGCGGCCAGTTCCGGCAACGCATCGAGCGCCAATTCCGCCGAACCAAAGCGCGTCAGCAACTGCCGATACGTCACCGGGCCGATATTGGGCGAACGGAGCAGGCGGATACGGGCGAAGGCATCGCCATCGACATGTGTCGCGCTCATTCCGTCGGTTTGCCTTTCGCACCGGAGTCTTTCGCAGCCCCGACGCGCGGCTCGGTCCCGGCGCGGAGCCGGGCGATATTGGCGCGGTGCATCCACAGCACCAGCACGGCCAGCCCCGCCAGCACGCCTGCCATGGGCTGCTGACCGATCACCAGGGCAGCGAAGGGAGCCGAGATAGCCGCGCTCATTCCCGATACCGAAGACATGCGGCTAACCGCCAACATGATCAGCCAGACGGCCGCGTAAACCAGCCCCACCGGCCATGCCAGCGCCAGACAGACCCCGAGCAGCGTCGCCACCCCCTTGCCGCCACGAAAACCCAGCCACACCGGAAAACAATGGCCCAGCAGCGCGCCAACGGCTGCCGCCAATACCGGCGCCCGATCTCCCGCAGGTGCAAAATGCGCGATCACCAGCACTGCCGCTGCGCCCTTGGCTGCATCCAGCAGCAGGGTCGCCGCCGCCAGCCCCTTGCGGCCGGTGCGCAGCACATTGGTCGCGCCGATATTGCCCGAACCGATCTGGCGGATATCGCCCGCGCCGGCCAAAAAGCCCAGCAGCAATCCGAACGGAATCGTTCCCAGCGCATATCCCCAGAACAGGCCGGCAATCACCATAAACGTCGTTCCCCCGAATTCATTCTCTAGCCGCTCGAGGTGCATCGCGAAACCTTCTCTTTGACTTTGCCAGCCATTGTCGGGGCTTGCCTGTGCCATATCCGGCTCTAGAAGCGGCTTGCCGAGCCGCTCGCATTAACGGCCTGACGGAGAGCCCTGCCCTTGCCTGCCGCCGCGTCTCATGCCTTGCCCGACATTCTGCCCGATCCTGGCGCGCCGGTGCTGCTGTTCGATTCAGGCGTGGGCGGACTAACCGTATTGGCCGAACTGCGGGCGCTGCTGCCGCAAGCGCCGGTGATCTATGCGGCGGACAATGCCGGCCTGCCTTATGGCGACAAGACCGAGGCGCAGATCGCCGCGCGCGTCGCCGGTCTGCTGGGCCGAATGACCGAACGGCTCCAGCCGCGCCTGGTCTGCATCGCCTGCAACACCGCATCGACGATCGCGCTCGGCATGGTGCGTGAGGTGCTGGAAGTCCCGGTGGTCGGCACCGTGCCCGCGATCAAACCCGCCGCCGCGCTCAGCCGCAGCGGCAGCATCGGCCTGCTCGGGACCGAGGCGACCATCCGCCAGGCCTATGTCGATCGGCTGGAGCGCGAATTCGCGAGCGACAAGCGGCTGTTGCGCCACGCTGCCCCCGAACTCGTCGCCGCTGCCGAGCGCAAATTGCGCGGCGAGCCACTCGGCCCAGGCGCTTTCCGGCGCGCCGCCGATGGCTTGCGCGCGCAGCCCGGCGGCGAGGCGATCGATACCGTGGTGCTGGCCTGCACCCATTTTCCGTTGGTCAGCCAGGAACTGGCATTGGCGTTCGGCCCCGAGGTCCGCTTCGTCGATGGCGCTGCGGGCATCGCCCGCAGGATCGCGCAGCTGACACAGGGGCAGGCCTTTCAGCGCAACCACCCGGATTACGCCCTGTTCACCCGCGCCGAAAACGATTTCGCCGCACTGTCGCCCGCCCTGGCCGAATATGGGCTTGATCGACTGGCGGTCTTTTGACGGCATGACCCATCGGTTGAACCGCTGGTTGCTGATTCTGATCGTGCTGTTCGCAGCGCCGTTCTGGTGGCTGCTGATCGATAACAGCCCCGGCGAAGCGCCGCCAAAGCCGATCCACATCGCCGAGCTACGCCGATTGGCGGCCGCGCTGCCCGGCCCCCGCCCGACCGCGCTTCGCTATACCATCGTCGCAACCAGGCGAACGGTGGGCGATTTGTATGCGGCGGGCATCGGGCTCAAGCGTCGGTCGCTGGCGATGATTTCATGGTATTTGCCGGTACCGGGCGCGGGTCCGATCCTGATCGATGCCGAAGCCACCCCAACCGACGCGCAAGCGAGCGGCTTCAAACATTTCGATCTCGTCAAGCAACACCAGATCGATACCGAAGCGGCGCGGGCCGGGTTGATCCTGGCAACCCAGCAGTGGCCGACGGGTGACGAAGCGCATCCGAGCGCTTACCATCCGCTCGGCAAAACGCCCGATCCCACCTCGCCCTCCCCGACTCCGCTGGCTGTTGCCAGCGCGCCAGTGGCAGCGCCGCGCGCGGTGGCGCCGGGCGTCGTCGTCATTCCCGCCTCCG
The DNA here is from genome assembly GCA_026225215.1 of Sphingomonas palustris. Classification (GTDB taxonomy): domain Bacteria; phylum Pseudomonadota; class Alphaproteobacteria; order Sphingomonadales; family Sphingomonadaceae; genus Novosphingobium; species Novosphingobium palustris. The sequence goes on from JAMFSI010000143.1 coordinate 26,970, forward strand.
AGTATGCGCCGGGTGCCCAGCTGGTCTTCGTACAATTGGCCAACGGCGCAGAGTTTCTGTTCGCTGGAGACATTTCCAACCTCGATGACAATTGGTCGCAGCTGCGCGCGCGTTCGCTGCTCGCCGCGCATTGGCTGGTGCCGCAAATTCGGGCGAATACCTATCCATGGCTGCGAACCATCCGCCAACTGCACTACGAAGCGCCCAAACTCACGATCGTGCCCGGCAACGATGTCGCCTGGCTGACGAAACAGCGTCGCAACGGGAAAATAACGGAATGAAAACGTCTAGAAAGCGTCTATAAGCTGCCCGAGCGCCAATCCGGCGAATTGCGCTAGCGCAATGACAAGCCACTGGCCTTCCCGCTTAGGCTGGAGTATGGCCCGCGCAAAGGGATTGGTTTCGGCAATTGGCTCAGCCCGGATCGGGTCAGGGCCACGGCAGCAAGGCGATGCTTTCGTGAATTACGACAAGGTTTTCGACGCCGCGATCGAGCGCCTCCATTCGGAAGGCCGCTATCGCGTTTTCATCGACATCCTGCGCAACAAGGGCGCTTACCCTAACGCGCGCTGCTTTGCCGGGCATAACGGCCCCAAGGACATCACCGTGTGGTGCTCGAACGACTATCTGGCGATGGGCCAGCATCCCAAGGTCATCGGCGCGATGGAAGAAGCGCTGCACGATGTCGGCGCGGGCAGCGGCGGCACCCGCAACATCGGCGGCAACACCCATTACCACATCGATCTCGAAGCCGAGCTGGCCGATCTCCATGGCAAGGACGGCGCGCTGCTGTTCACCTCAGGCTATGTCTCGAACGACGCCACGCTGTCGACGCTGGCCAAGATCCTGCCCGGCTGCGTGATCTTTTCGGACGAACTCAATCACGCCAGCATGATCGCCGGCATCCGCAATTCGGGCGCGGAAAAGAAGGTCTGGCGGCATAACGACCTCGCCCATCTTGAGGAACTGCTCGCCGAAACCGATCCCGACGTCCCCAAGCTGATTGCCTTCGAAAGCGTCTATTCGATGGACGGCGATGTCGCCCCGATCCACGAAATCTGCGACCTCGCCGACAAATACAATGCGCTCACCTATATCGACGAAGTCCACGCGGTCGGCATGTACGGCCCGCGCGGCGGCGGCATCAGCGACCGCGAGGAGGCCGCGCACCGCATCACCATCATCGAAGGCACGCTCGGCAAGGCGTTCGGGGTGATGGGTGGCTATATCGCCGCCGACGCCCGGATCATCGACGTGATCCGCAGCTATGCCCCCGGCTTCATCTTCACCACCAGCCTGTCGCCGGTGCTGGTCGCCGGCGTGCTCGCCAGCGTGCGCCATCTCAAAAGCTCCAGCGTCGAGCGCGACGCCCAGCAGGCCCACGCCGCGCTGCTGAAGCAATTATTCGCCGAAGCCGGCCTGCCGGTGATGCCCTCGACCACGCATATCGTGCCGCTGATGGTCGGCGATCCGGTCAAGGCCAAGCGGATCAGCGACATATTGCTCGCCGAATATGGCGTCTATGTGCAGCCGATCAATTTCCCGACCGTACCGCGCGGCACCGAGCGCCTGCGCTTCACCCCCGGCCCCGCGCATACCGAGGCGATGATGGAAGCGCTGACTTCGGCGCTGGTGGAAATCTGGGACCGGCTGGATATGCGCAAGGCGGCTTGACCAGCAGGGTTAGCTCTCAGCGCCATGCCAGTCTTATTCCGGTTTGATGGATTACGCTTCCATTTCTAGCGAACGAGGGAGAACCTCGCGAGCCAGTGCATATCCATATTGCCCGCGCTGGCGCAGATGCCAAATTCTGGCTGTTTCCAGAAGTCGAACTAGCTTATAATCGGGTTTCGATGCTCGGGCGATCCGGCAGTTACAGGACATTGTGACAAGCCGCCGCGACCAGATCGAGGAGGCATGGCATGAATACTTCGGTTAGGGCGACCAGCGTAAGTTTCGACGAAGCCCAGATGTGGGTCAATCTGGAAGATGGGCGCACCCTTGGTATACCGCTGGTCTGGTTTCCTCGCCTTCTGGGCGGAACGCCAGAACAGCGAGCTGAATTCTTTATCAGCCCGAGTGGCATTCATTGGGACGATCTCGATGAAGATATCTCCATCGCCGGCCTACTCGCTGGACGCGGCGACATGACCAAGCCCGGCAAGCTCGCCGCCTGACGACCACGCTTGCCGCCGCTATTCACAGCCGCGATAAAACGGGACTATTGCTTCTGCCTCCCTCATCCCGCCTCACCCTGATAAATTCACCGGAGGATTATCCGGGTGCTCCAGACGCGGAAACCCAAGCCGATCTGGCAACGCTGTTCGGCACCCTGTTTCCTGGCGCCCCCGCGCCCGCTTTCGATGCCGCCCACACCGGCATGGCGATCGCCGCGCATAATCCCCAGCTGGCGCTTAAACTGGCTCAGCTCAGCGGCTTCATCGCCGGCGAACTGCCCTGGTCGCAGCATAAACTCTTGCGCGAACTCGCCATCCAGACGCTAAATCTGCACTTCCGCAGCCCCTATTCCTTTACCGCGCGCACGCCGACAGCCCTCGCCTGCGGCCTAACGGAAGCCCAACTCGACGATCTGCCGCGCTGGCAAATCAGCCCGCTGTTCGACGCCGATCAACGCCTGACCATCGAATACGCCAAGGCCACCGTCTCGGGTACGGTGACCGACCATCTCTCCGCCCTGATGATCGCCCGCTTCGGCGAAAAAGGCACCGTGGAATGCACTGCGCTGATCGCCTTCTGGGGCTTCTGGGCGATGCTGCTGGCCGCGACTTACGGGTAGTTATCGGCGCGCAAACCACATCCGCTGCAGTTCGCTCTCGCCGTCCAGAAACTGGTGCTTGAGCGCCCCGCCGACATGAAGGAATACCAGCGCATACAGCGCATCTGCCGATAGCGAATGGGCGGCACCGAACAGATGATGGATGCGTTCCTTCACCGCAGGATCGAGATGAACGATGGGGGCAAGGCGAGGCCATTCGAACAGGCCGAACCACGCCATCGGATGGGTGGCAGCATTCTTCCAGGCCGAATCCATGATCCAGCCGCTCAGCGGCAAACCGAACATGACCAGATAGAGCAGGCCATGCACCGCGTGAGACAGAAATTTCTCCCAGCCGTGATAGGCAGCCGGCAGTGCGGGTGGATAGTGGCTGGCGCGCCACAACAATCGCATCAGCGCGAGGCCCAGCACGGTGATGCCGATCGACTTGTGAACGTCGATCACCGGGCGCACCGCGGCATCCGGCAAGCGATCCCAAGTCCATGCCAGCACGACATTGACGATGATGAGCGCGGCAATCAGCCAGTGCAACACCACCGCCGGTCCCCGATAACGCGCATTGTCCATTGTCACCCCCGTCAGAATGCCTCACCGAACATCTTATTCGAAATTCGCAAAAAGGCGAATTTCGTAGTCGGTACCGGCCCGCTCCCCCGGCCCACCACCGAGGTAAGGTTCCCGGTGGGGGGTTGGGCCGGGGGAGCGGGGCGGGACCGCCGAGCCGGAAC
>JAMFSI010000144.1 GCA_026225215.1 Sphingomonas palustris
CCTTGCTCAAAGCGGTAGCCCCTTCATGCCACCTGCAATAGCGAGGCCAGATGCTTTCGCCCAGCCTCTTCGATAGGGTTAGTGCCTGATGTGAAATCCGCAAAAGAGCGGATTTCTAAGTCGGTGCCGCCTCGGCTTGCGCCCCGGCCCAACCGCCCACAGGGTACCTTGACTGGGTGGTACCAACCCGGGGGATCGGACACTCAGCCGTTAGCGGCCTTCGCTCGTTTGGGGATCATGAGATGCAGCAGCGGGTCTTCCCGGTCGCTGCGGCGCTCGGCGGTGAAGACACGGTTCTTACCGTCCCGCTTGGCCCGGTATAGCGCGGCATCGGCCATCGGCACGAGATCGGCGGCGGAAGTCGAGGTCTCGGGAATAGCGGCCACGCCAAAGCTGGCGCTGATCTCGGCGCCGTGGCTGTCCGACAGGCCCTCGATCCGCAGACGCAAGCTGTTGGCGCGCTGTACCGCATCCTCCAGCGTGCATTCCGGCATGATCACCAGCAATTCCTCGCCGCCGTAGCGGCAGACGATGTCCGCCGGGCGCAATCCGCCGACCAATTGCCCGGCGACGTCGCGCAGTACCGCATCGCCCTTGGCATGGCCGTGCTGATCGTTGAGCCGCTTGAAATTGTCGAGATCGATCATCAGCACCGCAGTCGAGCTGCCGCTGCGCTCGGCCAGGCTGACATAGCGCTCCAGCGCGTCTTCCATATAGCGTCGGTTGTAGAGGCCGGTGAGGGGATCGCGCAGCGATTGCGTGCGCAGCTTTTCACGGAGCGAAATGTTCGACAGCGCCAGCGACATCGAATCCGCCAGGGCCTGGGCCAGTCGCCGATTGGCCAACAGCGCTTGAAACGATTCCGCCATGTCGGTGACGAACAGCAGCAGGCCATAGACCTTGCCGCGCGCCATCATGGGTATTTCCAGCGTGCCCAGGGGGCTCGCGTGATGGCTGCAACACAGCGTGCCCTTGGCCGGGTCGTTGACGTGGCGTTTGCCGCGCTTCAGCGCCCAGCAATTGGTGGGGGCGAGCGTTTCCGAGGGCTCGTATTCGGCCGGCAACTGCCATTTGCCAGTCAGGTCGAGCCGGTCGCGCGAATTGTTGAAGATATACAACGCACCACCCAGCCCCGGCAGTAGTCGCTGCGAGGTGGCGGTGAGAACCGCCGTGGCATCCTCGTAACTGTCCGCGCTTTGCAGCATCTCGGTCATCACGAACAATTCGTCGGTCTGTTGCAAGGCGCCCTTGGCTTCCGCGATCAACGCGTTGCGGCTGTAAAGTTCGTGGCGCCCGATCATCGAGGAAGCCAACTGCAGCAACAGCGATGCCGCCACGCAGCTCAGTACGACACCGGTAGTAGCGAAAGCAAACAAATGCGGGCTGAACAGCTGAGTAATGAGTATGGCGACTGCAGAAAATAGAAAAGCCATGCCGCACAGCCAGCCGATGGCGGCCAGCGCCTCGTGCTGCGGCATCTCTTCCAACCGTTGTTTCGTCAGCAGCATCTGGGTGCCTATCGCATGAACTCCGGCGTGCCTTACTCCGGCAGAGTTTAGGGATAATTAATTATGGACTGAGTGATGATTATTAATTCGGGCCCGTTGCTGAAAATCCGCCGTGGCTGCGCCGTAATGAATTGGCCCGAATGATCTGGCGCTATAGCAGGCCAATCTCTATAGGCCGCCGTTCACGTCGGCGCGATGCGCTGGCGATCGTTGTTTTCGCGTGGTTAATGCGTCAGAATCGCTAGTGATTTGACATCACGCTCCAGCCATGAGGGACTCGTGACACAAAAAACCCCATTATCTTCCAGGACCGGGGCATTGATGGCGCGCGGCACCGCCTTTTTGGGCAGCGACTATGCCATTCTTTGCGGTGCGATGAGCTGGGTTTCCGAGCGCAATCTGGTCGCGGCGATCAGCAATGCCGGCGGTTTTGGCGTCGTCGCTTGCGGGGCGATGACGCCCGAACTGCTGGACCGGGAGATTACCGCGACGCGCGCGCTGACCGGACGCCCGTTCGGGGTCAATCTCATCACCATGCATCCGCAGCTATTCGAACTGATCGCGATCTGCGCGGCCCACCAGGTCAGCCATGTCGTGCTGGCGGGCGGTATTCCGCCCAAGGGCAGTATCGAAGCTTTGAAGGCGGGCGGGAAAGAAGCCGGCGCGAAAGTGATCTGTATTCCGCCGACGCTGGCGCTGGCGAAGAAATATCTGCGCTCGGGCGCAGACGCGCTGGTGATCGAGGGCTCGGAGGCGGGCGGCCATATCGGCCCGGTATCGACCAGCGTGCTGGCACAGGAAATCCTGCCGGTGCTGGGCAGCGAGGCGCTGGTGTTCGTCGCCGGTGGAATTGGCCGGGGCGAGGCGATTGCGTCCTATCTCGAAATGGGCGCTGCTGGCGTGCAACTGGGTACGCGCTTTGCCTGCGCCAGCGAAAGCATCGCCCATGCCGATTTCAAAAAGGCGTTCTTCCGGGCTTCGGCGCGTGAAGCGGTGGCCAGCGTCCAGGTCGATCCGCGCCTGCCGGTGATCCCGGTGCGCGCGCTCAAGAACAAGGGCACTGAGGAATTCACTGCCAAGCAGATCGAAGTGGCCAAGCTGCTCGACGCCGGACAGGTCGATATGCTGGAAGCGCAATTACTGATCGAGCGCTTCTGGGCCGGGGCGCTGCGTCGCGCGGTGATCGACGGTGACGTCGAATCGGGCTCGGTGATGGCTGGTCAATCGGTCGGCATGGTGACCAAGGAAGAGCCGGTGGCGGATATCGTCGCCGAACTGGTCAACGATTGTGAGGCCGCGCTGGCCAGGCGGCTAGTTCCGGCCTGACTTTTCTACTTCGATCCTCCCCCGTTGGGGGAGGTGGCAGCCCGTAGGGCTGACGGAGGGGGCGCGTTTGAGTGTCTCCATTTCGTATAAAGGGCTCGCCCATCTGGCCCCCTCCGTCTCGCTTCGCGAGCCACCTCCCCCAAGTGGGGAGGATTTTGTACAGTCTAATCCACTAGCACGTGTTCGCTGCGGCTGAGCTTGTCGATTACTTCCTCCAGCGGCTCGATCACGGTGACGCTGCGCCCCTCGCCGAAGCGGATGCGGGTACCGTCGGTAACCGGGGAAATGAAGGTGACCTGCGCGGCATTGATGGCGGTGATCACGCGATCGACGCTGGTTAGCTTCACATACATGGCAGGCTCTCCTCGCTTGGCAGGCGAGCGTAACGGTTCTGTCACAGGATGCTAGAGGTAGATGAGCCGGGGCCACCCAAATTCAGGGTGGTCCGGGGTCTTCCTCGGGCGAGGCCTTCCGGCGAATGGTTTTCCCGGCCAGCACCATCTCAAATGTGAAAGAACCGAGCGCGGCGATCGCGCAGAACAGCGCGCCACCGAATAGAATGAACAGCAGATTCCCAGCGGCGCCACTGCGCAGCGCGCCGAGGGACAAGATCAAGGCGGCACAGCAGGTCAGTCACGGTGCATTGGCATTGGTGAGGCGCCGGCTCTC
>JAMFSI010000145.1 GCA_026225215.1 Sphingomonas palustris
AGTCTCTGGACCTCCGCCGAAATCGCGGCCGCCACCGGCGGCAGAGCGTCCACCGACTTCACCGTCACCGGCGTCACCTTCGACTCGCGTGAAGTCGTGACCGGCGACCTGTTCGGCAGCGTCGGCGTCGGTCTGGCGCTCGATGCGCGGCGAAAGTTTCGCTGAGCGCGCGCCGAACTCACCTCGTCCCGAACATCCGGTCGCCGGCGTCGCCGAGGCCGGGCAGGATATAGCCGTGATCGTTCAGCCGCTCATCGATCGCCGCGGTCCAGATCGGTACATCGGGATGCTCATGCTGGAATTGCGCGATGCCTTCGGGCGCCGCCAAAAGGCAGACAAAGCGGATATCGCGGGCGCCGCGCGTCTTGAGCAGTGACGCCGCGGCGCAGGCGGAATTGCCGGTGGCCAGCATCGGGTCCATCAGGATCACCGTGCGGTCCGACAGATCATGCGGCGCCTTGAAGAAATACTCGACCGCCTGCAGCGTCTGCGGATCGCGGTAGAGCCCGATATGCGCGACGCGGGCCGATGGCACCAGCGCCAGCATGCCGTCGAGAAAGCCGACACCGGCGCGCAGGATCGGCGCAAACGTCAGCTTCTTGCCGGCGATCATCGGCGCCTTCATCGGCGTCAGCGGGGTTTCGATCTCGACCATCTCGAGCGGCAAATCGGCGGTGACTTCGTAGCAGAGCAGCGTGCCGATCTCGTTCAGCAGCTCGCGAAAGCCCTTGATCGAGCGGTCGCGTTCGCGCATCAGCGTCAGCTTGTGCTGTACGAGCGGATGGCTGACGAGATTCACCTTCGCTGATGTCATGTACTCTCCTGGCGACTTTGGATCTGCTGCCGATGGCGATGAAAGGCTCAGGCGGCCTTCCGCTGCGCCCCGGCATCGTATTGTCTCTGTGCTTTTAGCACCTTGTCGATATGGGTTTCTGCCCATACCCGCAAACTATCCACCGTTGCGGACAATGTCCGCCCCAGCGGCGTGATCGAATATTCGACCGTGACCGGCACGGTGGGGATCGCCTTGCGGCTGACCAGGCCGTCGCGTTCCAGGCTTTTGAGGGTCTGCGACAGCATTTTCTGCGAGATACCCTCGATCAGCCGCCGCAGCCCGTTGAATCGCACCGGTTCGTCGCGCAGCGACCCCAGGATCAGCACGGCCCATTTATCGGCCACGCGGTCCAGTACCAGGCGGGTCGGGCAGGACGACGCATAGGCATTCGGGTTGGCGGTCTTCATCGGCAGTCTCCTCGGCAATGTCGCGGCGGGTTTCACGATGGTTTCCTTGACGGTTTCCTTGGGGTGACCAGCTTACGCAATGGTGCCTTCTTCACAGCAATATAGCGATCGACTAGTTAGTAGCAAATAGTTACCATGTTAGGTCCCCTAAAATGAAATCCCTCAAGTGAAATGGAGCACCCCATGAAAATCGCCTTGATCGGCGCCACCGGCAATGCCGGCTCGCGCATCCTCGCCGAATTGTCGCGCCGCGGACATGCCGTGACGGCGATCGCCCGCAATCCGCAGAAAGTCCCGGCGCTGCCCGGCGTCACGCCGTTGAAGGCCGATGCGGATGACGTCGCCGGGCTCGCCGCTGCCATCAAGGGCCACGACGCGGTCATCAGCTCGGTGCATTTCACCGCCAGTGATCCGCACAAGCTGATCGCGGCCGTGCGAGAAGCCAAAGCTCCCCGCTATCTCGTGGTCGGCGGCGCCGGCAGTCTCGAAGTCGCGCCCGGCGTGAAGCTGATCGATACCCCGCAATTTCCCGCGATCTACAAGGCCGAGGCAGCGGCCGGAGGCGCTTTCCTCGATCTGCTGCGCCAGCAATCCGATCTCGACTGGACCTATCTGTCGCCCTCCGCTGTGTTTTCGCCCGGCGAGCGCACCGGGAAATTCCGGCTCGGCCGCGATCAATTGCTGACCAACGATAAAGGCAGCCACATCTCGTTCGAGGACTACGCGATCGCGCTGGCCGACGAGATCGAAAAGCCCGCTCATTCGCGTCAGCGCTTCACGGTCGGCTACTAGAGAACATGCAGGGATCGGGTCGCCGCGTTTCAGCCAATGGCGGCCCGACGGCGCTCATCACAGCCCTCATCGTGGTAAAAGCGAATAGACGAGATGGCCGGTCCACCAGCCGGCATCGCCGTTGAGGCGCAGCGCCAGCAGACCGATGCCCGCCGCGACGGCACACCAGAACAGCGGCCCCGGGATGGAAATCCGCAGTCCGATCACGCCGAGCAACCCCAGGAAATCGAGCGCCATGGTCAGCATCTGGTCGGAGCGCATCTGATATTCATGCGCCGGCGTCAGGACATTCCAGAGGAAGTGGCCGATCAGCAGGCAGGGCAACAATAATGAGACCACCGCATTGTGGGTGGTACCGGACGTTCGCGTTTGCTGATTGGCCATGCGTGCTCCGCTGCTGACTGGGCTTTCCAGCAGTCGCATCCCGGCGCGATCGCGTTCAAATGGAAGTTGTGAATTTTTGGGTGGGGCGGCGGGCAGGGGTTCGGTGTCGCGTCGGCATCCTCACCGCTGTCGTCCCTGCGAAAGCAGGGACCCATAACCACCGGCGGTGGGTATTCTGCAAGACGACTGCAACATCACCTCAACGACAGGCCGCGGCGTATGGGTCCCTGCGTTCGCAGGGACGACACTGAATGTGGAGCAACGCGCCACCTCTCACCGCGCGTCTTCGGTCGAGCCCTGGCTTGCCGACCGATGTTGCGTCTGTGCCTGCGACGGGGCCCCGACTTCCTGGCAAGACACCGGATTCCACGATCCGTCGGGGGCCTGTTGGTAGGCGTGACAAGGGGATGAGGCCGCTGAAGTTGAGGCGTCGTCGGTCTTCTGGGTATTGGAATTCTTCGCCAGCGCGGGCGCCGTCAGCACGGCGAGGGCGGCGATCGAACCCGTGAAGATCAGATGAGCGATCCGCATGTGAGGTTCTCCTTTTTCGAAACGGTTTTATTTCGAAAAGGATTATGACAATTTTTTGGGCGGGCGGATTTTTTGGGATTTCCTATCGGTTTCCGCGCCGCGCGTTGGTTAACACTCCGGAAGCTGGTTGGGTGCGTTAGGGAGCGGCGAGGTTTCGCAGGACGGAGGTTCGAGGCGCAGCGAGGGTTCGGATTTCAACCGGGTGATCACCCCGGCGCCAGCGATCGGATCCAGCGCATAGAGCATGAAGGGCGTGCTCGCCACAAAGCGGCCTGGCATCGGGCGTCCCTTGAGCTCCATGGCGTCGAGCTTGGCCTGATCGATATTTACATCTACCACCGGCCCGATTTCGAAATAGTGCGATGTCGCATCTTCGATCTGGGCATCCGCCTCGAAACCGGCGGACTCGCCGGCGCGGTGAACGGTGAGCTTGTGGGTTCCCTGCGCGCGATCGGCGATGATGTAGAGGGTGGTGCCCGGAACCAGCGAGCCGATGACTTTGCCGTCAACCCTGACCTCGGCGGTCGCGATTCCGCCCACGTCCGAAACGGTCCCGGCTTTCCGAAAGAAGTAGATTCGCGACAGCCGCGGGTCGAGTGTCTGATCCTGCGGCTCGAAGGCGGTGGTCCTGGCACAGGCGCCCAGCAACAGCAGCAACCCGCATGCCATGGCACCCTGATAAAAACGCCGCATCTACCCCTCGGCAAGCATCGATGAACGCTACAGCCGCAGCGGATGGTGGCCGTTCTACAGGGAAGCCCGGTGGGGTGCAATTGGGCAGTTATGCCCCTGCACGGGCTGACGAATCAGAGAATTAATCCTGTGCTAGAATAGCAACTAAACCGCGCTGCCGGCATCGACGGTAGGTCCGGATTATCGGGGAGCCGGCCATATGAGTCTGTTCAGCACGCATTCGATTCGGTGCGCGAGGCCGCGCTGGTAACCGGCGCGGGAAACGGCATCGGACGCGCGATCGCGCAAGCCTATGTCGCCGGCAGCGCAATCGTGGTCGATGGCGGCCTGTCGCTGATGAACTGGTTCGATCCACCGGTGCTGGAAGTTTGAAACGACGTCGTAGGGTGGGCAAAGTGCGTAGGGCGCAATAGCGAAGCGCATTGCGCCGACCGTTGCGTAACGGCGGATTACGCTTCGCTAATCCGCCCTACAAAGTTCACGCGCCGCGATCAACGCATCGTAGGGTGGGCAAAGCGCAGCGTGCCCACCGTCATGCATCAACCACGCTTCGTGATGGTGGGCACGGCGCAAACGCGCCTTTGCCCACCCTACAATCTCGGATCAACGCAGCGGCAGCGGCGGCCGCACCAAGGGTTCGCCGTCCTCGGCCGTGGTCGTGGCTTGCGGTACAGGCTGCGGTAGCGGGGCGGTGGCTGTGGGCAATGGCGGCGGCAAGGTCGAAGCCACTGCGGCAGGCGAGGGCTGGTAGGTTTGGTAGACCGGCTTCGGTTTTCGCACCGGTGCTGGCGCTGGCGCTGGCGC
>JAMFSI010000023.1 GCA_026225215.1 Sphingomonas palustris
CCCACAGGGTACCTTTAACGGGTGGTACCAACCCGGGGGAGCGGGACGGCACAGACTATCCGAAAGGAAAGTTTCGGATCAGACACTCAAAGAGCGAGCCTCACTGCAGTTTGGCGATTTCCGCCGAAGCCTCAGCGCTGCGCGCCGTTTTCAGCATCCCGCAATCGCGCGCCTGCTCCACGGCGCGGTCGAGTTCCAGTTGCCCGGTTTTGCCCGCCAGCTTCGGCCCGAAATCGTGAGCGATGGCGTCAGCGCTGGCGGCCGAACAGAAGCCACGCAACACCCGGGTCAGCCGCGTCGAAAAGAAGATTCCCGACCCGCCCGTCAGCAGCGTGTCGAGGTGATCGCGCATATAGCTGTAACCAAGGTCGCGGGTTTTAGGGGTGATGGTGATCGCCTCGACGATCTGCAGGCGCTCGCTGAGGCGCAGCCGCGGATCGGTGACACTCAACAGCCAAGTGGCGATATCGGTCTGGCCGCTGCGCGCCAGCGCGCCCAGCGCTGCCGGCCGCAACAGCGGGTCTTGCGAAGCCAGGCCCTTTTCGAGCAAGCTATGGGCGCGGTCGAGGGCGCTGGCCGGGGTTTTTCCCTGCTCGAGCCAAACGCCAAAGCCCAGGCCGTACCAGACCGGATCGAGCGCTGTGCCGTTGCCTGTCATCCAGGCGCTCGCCGCGTCACCCAACTGGCGACGCACACCAGGATCGCGGGCGGTTTCGCTGAGCTTCTCGATCAGCTGGACGCGCCGCTGCGAGCGCTCGGCGTCTTCGCCCGCATAAGTCCCCGCGCGGAAATCGAAGCCCAGATTGGCCAATTGCGGTTGCAGCAGCTTGCCGACGAAGCGGCGATAAGCAGCGCTGGCGGCCCCGTCCAACATCTCGGACGCACTGAGCATGCCGATACCTTCCAGCGCGACGTCGCTGGCGTAGCTGTCCGGATTGGCGGACATCACCCGGGCCAATTCCGCCATTTGCGCGGCATGGGCGCGCCCGGCCAAGAAGCTTGCGCGCAGCGAATCGGCCACGGCCAGCGCTTCACCGCCGGGCAGGCTGGCGGAGCTGGCAATCAATTTGTCCCACTCGGCCGGTGGCAATTCGAAGCGATAATAGCCGGTGCCGCCAGCATTGGGCATCAATGCGCCGCCATCTGTCCGGTCGCCAGCCAGCGTCAACGGCATCGACTTCGTATCGAGCAGCGTGCAGTTGCGCACCGTACCCAGCCGCAGACACATTGGCACGCCCCAATGCGTGTCCGGCGCGCTCGTGCCGAGGCGGGCGTAGCGGCTTTGGGTCACCGTATATTGCCCATTCCCGCCGGTAAAACTGAGCAGCGGCACGCCTTGCTGATCGGTGAAGCTCTGCATCGCCGGCAGGATACGCGGATCGCCCGCGACCTCCGCCATCGCCTCGAAAAACTGCGCGCTGGTGGCATTGCCGTAGCGATGCACCGCCATGTAATGGCGCACCCCGTCGCGAAACTTGGTATCGCCCATGAAGGCGGCGATCATCGCCACCACTTGTCCGCCCTTGCCGTAAGTAATCGAGTCGAAGGCGGCATCGACCTGGGCGTTGCGGGTGATCGGCTGGTGGATCGGCCGCCCGGCCAGGAGCGCATCGGTGCTCATCGCCGCGAAGCCTTCGGCCAGCGCGCCGGCGCCGATATTGAGATCGGGTCGCCATCCGTTGCCGATGCGGTAGCCCATCCAATTGGCGAAGCTTTCGTTAAGCCAGATGTCGTCCCACCAGGCCGGCGTCACCAGATCGCCGAACCATTGGTGCGCCAATTCATGCGACACGACCATGCCGAACTCGCGCTTTTGCGCGGTCGAGGCGTGGTCGTCGAGCACCAGCAGGCTGTCTTCGAACAGATCGGCGCCGGCGTTTTCCATGGCCCCCGGCATGATCGGGGCGGTGATCTCGTCGAGCTTGGCATAAGGAAATCTCTGCCCGAAATAGGCTTCGAGGTCGGCGATGATCGGCTGGCTGTTAGCCAGGGCAAAGCGCAATTGGCCGGCGTTCAGCCGGGTCGAGACGATCCGCAACGGCAGCGGCGCCGGGCGCTCGGGTGTGGCGGGTACCGTGCCGGAGGCAGTGGCGAAAGGTCCGACCATCATCGCCAGCAGATAAGTCGGCAGCGGCAGGGTCGGGGCGAAATGATGCACGTCCATGCCGCCCTCGTGGCTCACCCCGGTTTCCGGCGAATTGGACACGGCGGTCAGCCCCGGCGGGGTGCGCAGGGTGACGGTGAAGGGCTGCTTGTAACCGGGCTGGTCGAAGCCGGGATAAGCGGCGCGGGCGTCGATCGATTCGAACTGCGTCCAGCTATACCAATCGTCGCCCACCTTGACGTGGAACATCCCTGAGGGGCCATTCTGGAACCCGGCGTCGTAATCGAAGCGGAAGGTCACCGGGCCCGCTGGCAATGGCGAGGCGAAAGTGGCGAGAGCCACCCCGGTCGGATCGACTTGCCGCCATTCGCCGGGATAGACCTTGCCGCCGATGATGGCCGTGAGCGCATGCATCGTCAGATCGCGGCCATGGAGATAGACGAAGCCGCTGGGCGCGCGCAGCGTGGCATCGATCTCGACATGCCCGGAAAAGCGCGTGGCCGCCGGATCGATGGTCAAGTCGAGCCGATAAGCGGAGGGTTTGACCGCATCCGGTAGCTGACCTGCGGGCACTGGCGGCGGCGTTTCCTGAGCTTTTGCCGACGAACCGAACATGGCCGGCGTACCGGCGAGCAGGGCCACAGCCGAACAGGCAAGAAAAAGCGGCCGCATATCGTCTCTCTCCGGTAAATCAGGATTATCGGTTCTAGCCAAATAGCCTAGACCGCGCCTGGCACTGCGGTCGAGCGGGTTTTTGTTGTTGTCAAAAACCGGTACCCACTTTTTTGCACGATGCTCTAGAAGCCGCCGTTCATGGCGCTTGCAACCCTCACCCCTGGCGAAAGCTTCGTGCTGCTGGACGATGCCCGTGCCCAGGGCGCGCGCGATGCCCGGCTTTACGTCGCGCCTTTGACGACGGTGATCGCGCGCCACGCCGAAGACGTGCTCCCTGCGCTCGACCGGATCGCCGAACTGGCGCGCGCGGGTCATTATTGTGCGGGCTATATCGCTTATGAAGCCGGGCTGGCCCTAGAGCCGCATCTGGCGCCGCTGGCCGGCCCGCGCAGCGGTGCCCATGGCCCGCTGGTGTGGTTTGGCGCCTTTGCCGGCTATCAGGCCATTCCCGCCGCCGAGGTGCCTGTCTGGCTCGCGGCGTGCCAAAACCCCGACCTGCTCAGTGCGATCGGTCCGCTGGAGCCGCAATTGTCGATCGGCGGCTATGCGCAGGCTTTTGCGGCGCTGCGCGAGGCGATCGCCGCCGGCGATATCTACCAGGCCAATTTTACCTTTCCGCTGGCGGGCAGCTGGCGCGGCGATACCCTGGCGATCTACGCCGGTCTGCGCGAGGCGGCGGGCAGTGGCTATGGCGGGGTGGTGCATGATGGCAGCGACTGGCTGCTGAGCCTTTCTCCCGAACTCTTCTTCAGCCTGCGCGGTGAAGAGGTGCTGGTCAGGCCGATGAAAGGCACGCGCCCACGCGGTCAGACCGATGTCGGCGATGCCGAACAAGCCCGCGCGCTGGCGACCAGCCCTAAGGATCGCGCGGAAAACCTGATGATCGTCGATCTCTTGCGCAACGATCTGTCGCGTGTGGCGCAGCCGGGCAGCGTCCAGGTCGATGATCCCTTTACCGTCGAAACCTATCCCACCCTCCACCAGATGGTCACCACCATCCGCGCGCGCTTGAAACCGGAAAGCGGTGCGGCCGACCTGCTGCGCGCCTTGTTTCCCTGCGGTTCGATCACCGGAGCGCCGAAATTCCGGGCGATGGAATTGATCGATGCGCATGAACGCGATCCGCGGGGGCCTTATTGCGGGGCGATCGGCCGGATCGATCCGCCGGGGGGGGATGGCACCGACAATGGCGCTGGCGAGGCCGCTTTCAATGTGGCAATCCGCACCCTGCGCCTGACACCGACCATGGGGGGGGCTGGAGAAGGCCGGGCGGTGATGGGCGTGGGCTCGGCGGTGGTGGCCGATTCCGAATGCCTGCCCGAGTGGCGGGAATGTTTGAGCAAAGGGGGATTCGTGCGGCAATCTGCGAGCGATCGGGCGGGCGCCGGTATAGGCGCCAGTCAAGCGGCGGCGGTCGCGCCTTCCGCTGCCCGCTTCGATCTGATCGAGACCATGCGCTTCAGCCCCGAGGACGGCATTCCGTTGCTCGACCACCATCTCGAACGGCTGACTGCCAGCGCCCGCACCCTCGGCTTTGCCTGTGATCGCCACGCGCTGCGCAACGCCATCCAGGCGCTTTGCTTCGAGGCCGAGCGCGAGGCGAAGCTGCGGTTGGTGCTGGCGCGCAGCGGGGCCTACACCCTGGAAATCACCGAAATGCCGCCCGTGCTGACTCAGCCCGCCGCCTGCGTGGTGCTGCCGCTGCCGGTGGATGCCGGCGATTGGCGGCTGCGCCACAAAAGCTCGGATCGTTCGTTTTACGAGGCTGGGCTGCGCGCCGCCAAGGGCGCGGGCGCCGACGAGGCGCTGTTCATTCACGATGATGAATTGCTCACCGAGGGCTGCTTTACCAATATCTTCGTTGCCCGTGATGGCATTTGGCTGACCCCGCCCGCGCGGCTCGGGCTGTTGCCGGGGGTGTTGCGCGCGGCGATGCTTGCGGATGGTAGCGCGCGCGAGGCCGAGTTGCGGCTGGACGATCTCAGCGCAGGATTTGCGATCGGCAATTCCCTGCGCGGGCTGGTGGACGCCCGTTTGCTGGAAACCTCCGCATGAATGACAATCTTTCCATCGCGCTGGTGCGGATCGCCCCCTCGGGCACCACCGCGATGACCGACCGCGCCATCGCCTTACGCGAAGCCGGGCGCGATATCATTTCGCTATCGGTGGGCGAACCCGATTTCGCCACGCCGCCGCATGTCGTTGCCGCCGCGAAGGCAGCGCTAGACGCGGGCGATACCAAATATACTGCGGTGGGCGGTAGCGCGCGTCTCAAAGCCGCTACGGCTCTCCACTTTGCCCGGGATCTTGGTATCGAAGTGCCGACCTCCCAGGTCACCGTCAGCGCCGGTGGTAAGCAGGCGATTTTCCACGCGCTGCTGGCCACGCTCGATCCCGGTGACGAGGTGCTGATCCCGGCGCCGTGGTGGGTGAGCTATCCCGAGATCGTGCGCTTTGCCGGCGCCGAGGTCGTCGCTTTGCCGACGACGGCCGATGGCGGCTTTCGCATTACCGCCGAGCAGCTCGCCACCGCCATCACCCCGCAAACCCGCTGGCTACTGCTCAACAGCCCCGGCAATCCCACCGGCGCGACTTATCCGGCGGAGGAATTGCGCGCGCTGGGCGAAGTGCTGCGTCGCCACCCCCGCGTGCTGGTGCTGAGTGACGATATCTACGCGCCGCTGCGCTATACGCCGGGCGGACATGCGACGCTGGCGGTGGAATGCCCTGATCTCGCACCACGCGTGCTGACGATCTCGGGCGTCTCTAAAAGCCATGCGATGACCGGCTTTCGGATCGGCGTCGCCGCTGGACCGGCGTGGCTGATCGCGGCGATGGAGCGGCTGCAATCGCACAGCTCGGGCAATCCCTGCTCGATCAGCCAGGCCGCTGCCGTTGCTGCTTTCGAAGGCCCACAGGATTTTCTTGTGGAGTGGCGTGAGCGTTTTCGCACCCGCCGCGACCGTGTCGTCGCCGCGCTGAATGCGATTCCCGGCCTGTCTACGCCAGTGCCAGATGGCGCGTTTTACTGTATGGTCGATGCCACACCGCTGATGGCGCGGTTCGGCGATGACACCGCGCTGGCCTTGCACTTGCTCGATCACGGCGTCGCGGTGGTGGCGGCTTCGGGCTTCGGCGGGAGTGGGGGCTTCCGCATCAGCTTTGCCACCGACGATGCCCGGCTCGACGAAGCCCTGCGCCGGATCGCCGCGGCGCTCATCTGATGGAATTGATGTAATGGACCTGCCGATCCTGTTCGAAGATGGCGAGGCGCTGGTCATCAATAAGCCGGGCGGGTTGCCGCTCGATCGGCCGCGCGCTGGCGGCGCGTGCCTGGAAGATTTTCTCGAGCAGCTGAAACTGGGCTTTCAGCGCGCGCCGCAAGCCGTGCACCGGCTCGACCGGGATACCTCCGGCTGCCTATTGCTGGCGCGCAATCCCAAGGCGTTGAAGCGCTTCTCGGCGGCGTTCGAAGCGCGGCTGGTCGACAAGCGCTATCTCGGCATCGTCGCCGGGCCGGTCGAGGGCGAAGCGGGAACGATTGAACTATCGCTGGCCAAGATCAGCTCTGAGGCGGACGGCTGGCGGATGATCGCGGCAAAAAAGGGCAAGCCGGCGATCACGCATTGGCGCCAACTGGAACGCATCAACCACTGGACGCTGGTGGAATTTCGCCCGGAAACCGGCCGCACCCATCAGATCCGCGTCCATGCAGCGCATGCTTTTGGCCATGCGCTGCTGGGCGACCCGGTGTACGGCGATGGTCATGGTGATGGTGGGGGCGCACCCCGCACCATGCTTCATGCCGCCGGCTTGAAGCTAACGCGGGAAGGCAAGCCTGCGATCCACGCCGAAGCCCCATTCCCGGCGGATTTCGCGGCGCTAGGTTTTAGCGCTCCTTTGCGTCCAGCCGTCTCCCCGGAGGCGCCAGCGGAACCGAGCGATGGCTGATGCCGAGGAAGAAGCCATCGCTCGCGCTTTGGCCAATCTGAGCGAAAGTTTCATCGCCGCCGCTGGTCCGGGCGGCCAAAACGTCAATAAGGTGGCCACCGCCGTGCAATTGCGGCTCAATGTCTATGCATTGCGACTGACGCCACAAGTGTTCGCGCGTTTCAAATTGCTTGCCGGTAGCCGCCTGACCGGTGGCGGCGAACTGGTGCTGACCGCGCGCCGCTTCCGCACCCAGGAGGCCAATCGCGCCGATGCGCGCGAGCGGCTGATCGAACTGATCCGCGATGCTCACAATCTCCCGGAAGTTCGCAAGAAAAGCCGCCTGAACCGAATCGGCAAAGCCCAGCGGCTGGAAGGGAAGAAAATACGCGGCGCGGTAAAGGCCGGGCGCGGGCGCGTATCGCTGGATTAGATGACAGACTTTCGCCTATCCAGGTGGCTTGTCACAACCGGGCCCTTTCCCCGTCCGTCCTGAGCTTGTCGAAGGATTGCCTTTCTTTTCTACCACGCCGCAGAAGAACAAGGCAGTGGTTGGGCTGCGCCCGCCTTCGGCTCGACAAGCTCAGCACGGACGGGAAAGGGGAGGTCACATCTTAACGGGCTTAGCTGATGGTGTCGAAGCAGGCGCTGCATCAGGCCCCGGCCCCGACGAGGCTTCTGCGGCTGAATCCGCGGCCGAAGCGCTGGCATCCGCGCCTTCCGGTTGATCGGTGCTGGTCGCCGAGGGATCGGCCTGCGGCACCGCCGATGCCGCCAGCCCGCTCATGGTTTCTTCCGCCGGCATTTCGACATTATCTGCCGAGGCAGCGTCGTTAGCCTTGTCCGAATGACCGCAAGCCGTCAGTGTCAGCGTTGCGGCGGCACAGGCGGCAATCGTGAGCAGCTTGAGCTGGGGTGCGTGCAACATGACGTCCTCTTTGTTATCGCGAAGGGGTTGTCGGCATCCTAGCTCACAGGCGGAAAACGGCAAGCGTTCAGCGGGATGTTGCTATCGCTTGCAGCTTTCGGACTTCGCGGTTGAAATCATATAAAGAAATCTTTATATGATGTCCCGATATGCCGCTGACCATGCACATAGACCCCACCTTGCGCGCTTTGGCCGACCAGACGCGGCTGCGTATCATGCGTCTTCTCGCGCATATGGAGCTGGCTGTCGGCGAACTGGCGCAAGTGCTGGGCCAGAGCCAGCCGCGCGTCTCGCGCCATGTCCGCATCCTCTGCGATGCCGGCCTTGCCGAACGCCGCAAGGAGGGTAGCTGGGTTTTCCTCAAGACCGCGATCCGCGAAAGCGCCGTGCCGCCGCTGGGCGCGGCCACGGCGCGGCTACTGGCGGTGGCGGAGCGCGACGATCCGGGCTTTGCCGCTCGCTGCGGCGAGGACCGCCGCCATCTCGCCGCGATCCGCGCCGCACGCGAAACCACCGCCGCCTCCTATTTTGCGCGTCACGCCGCCGAATGGGATTCGATCCGCTCGCTGCACAGCCCCGACGCGCCGGTCGAAGACGCGCTGCTGAGCGCGCTCGGCCCGGCTCTGGGCACACTGCTGGATATCGGCACCGGCACCGGGCGCATGGCCGAATTGCTCAGCGCGCGGGCCAGCCATGTCACCGCTTTCGACAAGAGCCCGGAAATGTTGCGCATCGCCCGCGCTCGGCTCCAGCATCTCCCCGCCGCGCAAGTCGATCTGGTGCAGGGCGATTTCACCGCGCTGCCGCTGGCAGATGCCAGCTTCGATACGGTGCTGTTCCATCAAGTGCTGCATTATGCCCAGGCGCCGGAGCTGGTGCTCGCCGAAGCCGCGCGGGTGCTGCGGCCCGGTGGCCGCATCGCCGTGGTCGATTTCGCTGCGCATGACCGGGAGGAATTGCGCAGCACCCACGCCCACGCCCGTCTGGGCTTTACCGACGAGCAGATGCTGGCGCTGTTCAGCGATGTCGGGCTGAGCGCGGAAGTGCCGCTGGCGCTCCCCGGCAAGCCCTTGACCGTTAAAATCTGGATCGGCCGCCGCCATGCGCCGGCCAGCGCCGCCGCGCTGGCGCTCCACCTTTCCTCCGATGAGGCTCCGCTACCATGACCACTCCGCTGTTCGCCGAATTGCCCGGCGACATCCGCATTTCCTTCGAATTCTTCCCGCCCAAGAGCGAGAAGATGGAGCTGCAGCTGTGGGATGCCATCACCCAGCTGGCGCCGCTCGCGCCCAGCTTCGTCTCGGTGACCTATGGCGCCGGCGGCTCGACGCGGGAACGGACCCATGCCACCGTCGCCCGGATCGCCCGCGAAACCGATCTGATCCCCGCCGCGCATCTGACCTGCGTATCGGCGAGCAAGGATGACATCGCCGAGATCGCCGAGCAATATTGGCAGGCCGGTGTCCGCCATATCGTCGCGCTGCGCGGCGATCCGCCGCCCGCCGCCGCCGGTGTCTTCATTCCCCATCCGCAGGGCTATGCCAGCGCCGCCGAACTGGTCGCCGGGCTCCGCGCCCAGCATCCTTTCGACATTTCGGTATCGGCCTATCCCGAAGTTCACCCCGAAGCCGCCAGCGCGCAAAGCGATCTCGACAATCTGAAGCGCAAGATCGACGCGGGCGCCAGCCGCGCGATCACGCAGTTCTTCTTCGACCCGCAAGTCTATTTCCGCTTTCTCGACAAGGTGCTCGCCGCCGGAATCACCGTGCCGATCCTGCCGGGGATCATGCCGGTGACCAACCTAGCCGCGATCCGCCGGATGTCGGCCAATACCACCATTCCGCCGTGGATGGAGCGCGTGTTTACCGGGCTCGAACAGCGCCCCGGCGCGCGCGACCTCGTTTCGGCGACCATCGCCGCCGAATTCTGCCGGGCGCTCTATGCCGGCGGGGTGCGCGATTTCCATTTTTACACGCTTAACCGGGCGGAACAGGCCTATGCCATCTGCCATCTGCTGGGGTTGCGTAGTGCAACCGGCGCCCTCAGCCCCTCGCCGGAGATCGTCTCATGACTGCACGCGAAGCCTTGTTGGCCCAGGCGGCCCAGCGCATCCTGATCACCGACGGCGCCTTCGGCACCGAAATCCAGCGCTGGAAGCTGTCCGAGGCGGATTACGCCGGTCATCTCGGCCTGACCAAGGACCAGAAGGGCAACAACGACATCCTCGCGCTGACCAAGCCCGAAGTGCCCGAATCGATCCACCGCGCCTATTTCGAGGCGGGTGCCGACATCGCCGAGACCAACACTTTCTCGGCCAATCGTATCAGCCAGGCCGATTACGCCGCCGAGCATCTGGTGCATGAGCTGAACGTGCAATCGGCCCAGCTCGCTCGCCGCATCGCCGATGAATATCAGGCCAAAGATGGCCGCCCGCGCTTTGTCGCCGGCGCGATCGGGCCGACTAACAAGACCTTGTCGCTCTCGCCTGACGTTAACGACCCGGGCTATCGTGAGATCACCTGGGATCACCTCGTCGAGGTCTACAAGGAGCAAGCCGAAGCGCTGGTCGAAGGCGGCGCGGATTTCATCCTGATCGAAACCGTGTTCGACACGCTCAACGCCAAGGCCGGGATCATGGCGGTGAAGCAACTCGAAGCCGACCTTGGCCGCGAAGTGCCGATCATGCTGTCGATGACGCTGACCGATCTCTCGGGCCGTAACCTGTCGGGCCACACCGTCGAAGCCTTCTGGCACGCCGTCCGCCACGCCAAGCCGGTGACCATCGGTCTCAATTGCTCGTTCGGCGCCACACAGCTGCGCCCCCACGTCAAGGTGCTGTCCGACATCGCCGATACCCTGATCATGATCTACCCCAACGCCGGCCTGCCCAACGAACTCGGCGAATATGACGAGCAACCCGACACCACCGCCAGCTTCGTCAAGGAATGGGCCGATCACGGACAGGTCAACATCCTCGGCGGTTGCTGCGGCTCGACGCCTGAGCATATCGCGGCGATGGCCCGCGCGGTGAAGGGCGTGCGCCCGCGGGTGCTGCCGCAGCTGGCGCCGGTGACGCGGCTGGCCGGGCTCGAGCCGTTTTTGATGGGGGCTTAGGTTGAAGATTAGACAAGGTGCGAGGGCCCCTTCGACAAGCTCAGGATTCCTCGCGCTCCCCATACTGTCATCATTGCACGCCGTCGCAGAGGGGCGTTATCCTCTTCTCCCCTCCTGTTGGCCTGCGGCCGCCTTCGGCTCAGAGGAGGGGATCAAGGGGTGGTGGCGCAGCATGGCTGCGCTCGCGAAGCGAATTGCGTGGTCCACACCACCCCCAACCCCCTCCTCTAAAGAGGAGGGGGCTATTGTCGGCGCGGCTTTGCCCGGCGCCGTTCTATTGCGCAATGCTGACAGGATGGGGGTCTGGGGCCTCTGGCCCCAGAATCCTACTTTATCCGCTTCAATAAAATGACTGGAACCGAAATGTCCTCCGAACCCCGCCGCAGCGGCGCGATGTTCGTCAATGTCGGCGAGCGCACCAATGTCACCGGCTCGGCGGCATTCAAGAAGCTGATCCTCGCCGGCGATTACGCCAAGGCGGTCGAGGTCGCGCGCCAGCAGGTCGAGAATGGCGCGCAGGTGATTGACGTGAACATGGACGAGGGGCTGCTCGATGCGGTCCATGCCATGACGACGTTCTTGAAGCTGATCGCCGCCGAGCCCGATATCGCGCGGGTGCCGGTGATGGTCGATTCATCGAAGTGGGAGGTGATCGAGGCCGGGCTGAAATGCGTGTCGGGCAAGCCGATCGTCAATTCGATTTCGATGAAGGAGGGCGAGGAGGCTTTCCTGGCCCATGCCCGCAAATGCATGAATTATGGCGCGGCGGCGGTGATCATGGCCTTCGACGAGAAGGGCCAGGCCGACACCAAGGCGCGCAAGGTCGAGATCTGTTCGCGCGCTTACAAGCTGCTGATGGGCATCGGTTTTCCACCCGAGGACATCATTTTCGACGCCAATATCTTCGCGGTCGCCACCGGCATCGAGGAGCATAATAATTATGCGGTCGATTTCATCGAGGCGGTGCGGGAAATCCGCGATGCCTGTCCGCATGTGCATTTCTCGGGCGGTCTATCCAATCTCAGCTTTTCGTTTCGCGGCAATGAGCCGGTGCGCCGTGCCATGCATTCGATCTTCCTCTATTATGCCATTCCCGCCGGGCTCGACATGGCGATCGTCAATGCCGGGCAGCTCGACGTGTATGACACGATCGATCCCGAACTGCGCGAGGCGTGTGAGGATGTGATCCTGAACCGCCCCGCGCGTAGTCCGGACGAAACCCCGACCGAGCGGCTGGTGACGCTGGCCGAAAAATTCCGCGGCACCGACGCCGTCGCCGAAAAGGCCGCCGAGGAATGGCGCGGCTGGGACGTGGTGGCGCGGCTGGAGCATGCGCTGGTCAAGGGCATCGATGCCTATATCGTCGAGGACACCGAGGAGGCGCGCGCCGCGATTTTTGCGCGCAGCGGGCGGCCGATCGAGGTGATCGAAGGGCCGCTGATGGCGGGGATGAACACCGTTGGCGATCTGTTCGGCGGCGGCAAGATGTTCCTGCCGCAAGTGGTGAAATCGGCGCGGGTGATGAAGAAGGCGGTGGCGCATCTCATCCCCTTCATCGAGGCGGAAAAGCAGCCCGGCGCCAAGGCCAAGGGCCGGATCATCATGGCCACGGTGAAGGGCGATGTGCATGACATCGGCAAGAACATCGTCGGCGTTGTCCTGCAATGCAACGGTTATGAGGTGATCGACATGGGGGTGATGGTGCCGTGGAGCACGATCCTCGATACCGCCCGCAAGGAAGATATCGACATCATCGGCTTGTCGGGGCTGATCACGCCCTCGCTGGACGAGATGGTCACCGTGGCCGAGGAAATGCAGCGCGGCGGCTTTACCGTGCCGCTGCTGATCGGCGGCGCCACCACCAGCAAGGTCCATACCGCATTGCGCATCGATCAGGCCTATGACGGGCCGGTGATCCATGTGCTCGACGCCAGCCGCGCGGTCGGCGTCGCCAGCCAGTTGCTGTCCGACACCCAGCGCGATGGTTTCGTCGATAATACCGCTGCCGAATACGAGGCCGTGCGCGTGGCCCGAGCCAACAAGGGCCAGAGCGAGTTGCTTTCGCTGGCTGACGCGCGGGCGAACGGTTTCACCATCGACGTCGCCGACAAAGCCCCGGCGCCCGCACAACCTGGCATTCACAGTTTCCCGGCGTGGGATCTGGCCGACCTCGCCGCTTGCATCGACTGGACGCCATTCTTCCGCGCCTGGGAACTGGCGGGCAATTACCCGGCGATCCTGAAAGACGACGTGGTGGGCGAAAGCGCGAGCGCGCTGTTCGCCGATGCCCAGGCGATGCTGGCGCGTATCCTCGACGAGAAATGGCTGACTGCGCGCGGCGTGGTCGGGCTGTGGCCTTGCGTGCGCGAAGGCGACGATGTGATTGTGACCCCCGCCGGGGATCCGGTACGGCTGTCGTTCCTGCGTCAGCAGGTCAAGAAAAGCCGGGATCGTGCCAATTTCTGCCTCGC
Source organism: Sphingomonas palustris (assembly GCA_026225215.1). Lineage (GTDB taxonomy): Bacteria > Pseudomonadota > Alphaproteobacteria > Sphingomonadales > Sphingomonadaceae > Novosphingobium > Novosphingobium palustris. Next base: position 13,223 of record JAMFSI010000023.1, read on the forward strand.
CGATTTCATTGCGCCGGATGATGACTGGATCGGTGGCTTCGCCGTCGGCATTCACGGCATCGAGCCGCATCTGGAGCGTTTCCGCGCCGATCACGACGATTATTCCGACATATTGCTCAAAGCGCTGGCCGACCGCTTTGCCGAAGCTTTCGCCGAGCGCCTGCACCAGCATGTCCGCACCACCCTATGGGGCTATGCACCCGGCGAGCAGTTGACCAACGAAGCGCTGATCCAGGAGGATTATCGCGGTATCCGTCCGGCGCCGGGTTATCCCGCGTGCCCCGATCACAGCCTGAAACCGATCCTGTTCGATCTGCTCGATGCCAGTGCGAATACCGGCATCACCCTCACCGAAAGCCAGGCGATGCTACCGACTGCGGCGGTATCGGGTTTCTACTTCGGTCACCCCGAAAGCCAGTATTTCGGCGTGGCCCGCATCGGCCGCGATCAATTGGAAGATTACGCGGCGCGGCGCCGGATCGATCTGCCGGTGGCCGAGCGCTGGTTGCGCCCCAATCTTGACTGAGCTGCCAGCCGCATGGGCGCGGGGGGATCGGTTGGGACTCGATCTGCCCGCCGACGGGCCGACGCTGCTGGCGGGTGGTCCGGAATGGCTGACGCGCGCCTTTCACGCGACCGGCGCGCTGGCTCCGGATAATCACGTGACCGCCATCACCGAGACGCGGGTGGTGGAGGCCGGCGGCACTGGCACCAAGCTGAGCTTCGCAGTGCGCTATGCCGAGCCTGACTCCGACCTGCCCGAAGCGCTGTTTGCCAAATTCTCGCGCAATTTCATCGATCCCGCCAAGGACGCCGCCCGCCATCACATGGCCGCCGAGGTGCGCCTGGCCCTACTCTCTCGCGATGCCGCCTTCCCCGTGGCCGTGCCGATCTGCATGTTTGCCGATTTTCACGTCGCCAGTGGCACCGGTGTGCTGATCACCCAGACCATCGCTTTCGGCCAGGGCGCAATCGAGCCGCAATATCGCAAATGCCTCGATCAACTGATGCCCGAACCCCTGGAGCATTACCGCGCATTGATCCGGGCCGTTGCCGGACTAGCGGGCAGCCATAAGGCAGGGCGCTTGCCGGCCCGCGCCAGCGACGAATTCCCATGGGACCCGGTGGCGGCATTGGCCAGCGACCGCCTGCGCTACACGCCGCCGCAGCTCGCCAACCGCATCGCCCGCTACGCAGCCTTTGCCGAAACTCACCCGCAATTGCTCCCCGCTGCGATCCGCTCACCGGCCTTCATCGCCGATCTGGCCGAAGGCGCCGCGCTGTTCCAGGTGCATGAAACCGCGATCAAGACGTATCTCCACGCCCAATCCGCCTTCATCGCCTTGTGCCACTGGAACGCCAATGCCGATAACGCCTGGTTCTGGCGCGAGGACGAGGGCGAACTGCATTGTGGCCTGCTTGATTGGGGCAGCGTCGGCCAGATGCATGTGGCGATGACGCTATGGGGCTGCCTCAGCGGCGCACAGGACTGGCTGTGGCAGGATCACCTCGACGAATTGCTCGCCCTATTCATCGCCGAATTTTCCGACGCTGGCGGCCCGCCGCTCGATCACGCCGAACTCAAGGCGCACCTTTCCCTCTATGTCGCGATGATGGGGCTGTGCTGGCTACTCGACGCGCCGCCGCGCATCGCGCGCGAAGTGCCCGACCTTGCTGCATGCACCGGCCCGCTCGATCCGCGCATCACCGAAAATGAAACCGCGCGGGTGCAGTTGCAGATGCTGAGTAACTTTCTCGGCTTGTGGCAAAGCGAAGGTTTGACTGAGGTTCTGCGGGATTTTGAAAAGGGTTAAGGTGCGAGGGGTAACCCCCTCGCGCTCCCCGTCATTGGCTTCGTCGGGTATCCGCTCGTCGTCATGTCCAGCCGCGAAGCGGCAATAAAGCCTGCGGCGCTGCGGCATTGCGTTCGGCTGAAAGGCTTCCCGACGGCGACAGGTAATGGGGTCTGGGGCCACAAGCCCCAGGTCTTCAACTATACCTTCACTCCAACCACCTGCGCCTCACTCGCCTTCCAAAACCGCTCGATATACTCAGCATCGTCGAACAGCGGATTAGGCACGCGCGGTTCGCGCTTGTACCAATAGGTACCGCTGCTCGCGCCGCCTTCGGGCGAGGTCGCCAGCCAGATCAGCGTATCGGCGCCTTCGGCTTCGCTCATCTTGTCCAGCGTGTCGGTATAGGCCTTGGTCTCCGGCGACACATCGGCGAAGAAGTTGGACGCGACGGTGCCCGGATGGAAGGAGTGGGCGACGATGCCGGCATCTGCTAGCCGCCAGCCCAGCGCACGCGCGTGGAGGACATTGGCGAGCTTGCTGCCGCAATAGGCGACGCCGACGCTGAAATTGTCGAGGTTCTGCATATCGTCGAGGTTGATCGACGGGATCATCTCGCTGGCGTCGGACGAGGTGTTGATGATCCGCACGCTGCCCTTGGGCGCATCTGCCGCGGCTTTGCGCAGCAGCGGCAACAGCTTTTCGGTCAACAGGAACGGGCCGAGGTGATTGCCGGTGAAATTCGCCTCATTGCCTTCAGCCGTCACTACCAGGCCACTGGCCATGCCCCCGGCATTGTTGGCGAGCACGTCGATGCGATCGGTCAGTCCGGCGATTTCGCGCGCCAGGCGTTCCGCGTCGCCTAGTAGCGATAAATCTGCCCGTAGTATGTCCACGCGACCACTCTGGGCCGCAGCGGCTTTGATCTCGGCCCCGGCGGAAGCGGTGCGTGCGGCGTCGCGGCCTACGGCGATGACATGCCAGCCTTGCCCGGCGAGCGCCTTGGCCGCTTCCTTGCCAAGGCCCGAACTGGCTCCGGTTATAACCGCCACTTGGGTCATGATTTATCCTTGAAATTTATGGGTATCGTCACTTGGTAGGGCAATTCGGGCGAGGCGATCTGCGAGCGCGAGCCATTGGCGTGGATCAGCGTGACGCGCCCCGAGCCGGGCGCCGAGGCTACCCCGACGACGCTATCGACCCATTTCAGCAAGGCCGCCTTGGCATAGGCCAGGCTCTCGCCACCGGTGGCGGCGGTGCCGGACACCTCTAGTTCTTCTTCCAGCCCCAAGGCGTGTTCCACCGCCTCGTCGATCGACCGCTTGTCGTCCATAATTGCTCCTGAGAGATAGATGCGACCATCCATCCCGGTGGCCTTCTCCTTCGCACAACGCGGCGTCATCTCGCAAGGTTGCGAGGCGATGCTATTCGTTGCGATCCAGCGAAAACCCCAGCGCGCCGTCGATCCAGGTATCCTGATCGGCAATGATCGCCTGAACCGGCAAATTCGGCGTGGTCACGGCAATGCCGGGGATTTTTTTCACCGCGGTTCCGATCGCCAGGAATTCGACGAGATTGCCGCCGATCTCGGAAATATAGGTTTTGATCCCGACGACATCGTCGGCGGCGAGCGCATCGGCTTCGCTTTTGAGGCGGCCGATGGCGACTTCGCGGGCATCGTGAATCAGCGTGGTCAGGTCGGAGATTTCGCCCTTGGTAAAGGCCTTGAACGCAGCTTTGAGCCCGCCAATCGTGCCGAGCGAATAGATCGAGGCCGAGATCAGCAATTTGAGCGGCGCATAGCCCAGGCTGCTCATCGACCACAGTTCCGATCCGGTCAGATCGCTGGTCACCGGGGCCTGGAAATGCGCTGCCGGCAGCGCATCGTTGCGGGCGGCGGTGCCGGTCATCACCATTTCATGGGTGCCGTGCCAGAACATGATGCGGGTGCGGATGCCGAGCACGGCATTGGCGCCGCAAGCCTTGGCCTGCGCGGCGATGCGATCGAGCGCGGCATGGCGGGTGGTGTTGAAGATATTGCTGTATTCGGCGATTTCGCCGCGGATCATGGTCTTGAGCGCCGCGCTGATGCCGCCGCCGATGCCCATCGAATAAGCGATATTGCCGAAGGCGTGCTGGATCGGGGTGTAGCCCGCATCGATATGGCAATAGAGTTCCTGCGCGTCGCCGGCGCTGGAGAAGAACGCGGGCGCCGCGCCGCTCGCATGGAGGCAGGAGCCGACGAACAGGAATTCGGTATTGCCCTGGAAGCCCTTCAGCTCGCTGGTCACACCGGTGACGCCGCTGGCGCCTTCATTCTTGGCTTCGGCGATCATGCGGTCGAAAGCGGCGAGGCGGCCGGCCTCGATCGCTTCGGTCACCTGGGTGATCTCACCGCCGGCCATGCCCTTGAAGCCCGCGCCGATGCCGCCGAGAAAGCCCAGCGAATTGACGCTGTTGCCGACCACCAATTCGCCCGCGCTGAACCCTTTGAGGTTCATGCAGTAAATTTCGTTGCCTGAGAGGC
>JAMFSI010000146.1 GCA_026225215.1 Sphingomonas palustris
CGCAATCCGCAACCACGTCCCATCGCTCACAACAAATCGGCTCGTGTCCATCCAACCGCTCCCGGCAAAAGGAGCTTGAATCACAATCTCACACAAATGGGAATCCTAAATGTCCACGGGACTTAGGCTGGACGTTAATTATAAAAAGGCTGTCGATATGCCCGCTGACTTGGAAGCAATTGCCGCCAGCCTGCGCGAAATTATCGATCGGCAGCAGATTACCGAGGCGCTCTATACCTACTGTCGGGCGGTGGATCGGGTTGATCGTGAACTCGGCTATTCGATCTGGCATGATGGAGCGACAGTCGATTATGGCGAGGCGATCTTTATCGGCCCCGCGCGCGGCGTGATCGATTACATCTGCGATTCGCAGCTGAAGGGTATCGCCCATTCGCATCAGATCGCCAATATCATCATCAAACTTGCGGGCGATGCGGCGGTCAGCGAAGCCTATGTGAATTCGGCGATGCGGATGCTGCATGGCGAGCAACTGCTCCAGGTCAACACCCGCGGCCGCTATCTCGATCGCTGGTCGAAACGAGACGGTCGCTGGGGAATCGAACGGCGAGTCTTCGTTTGCGATTTCGACGAAGTTCATCCCGCGGTCTCGGGCTCGCTGCCGTCGCGCCAGGCGATGGGCTTTGACGATCCCTCCTACGCGTTTCTCGCCGACGGTGTGCTCGCACCTTCAGCGCCCGAGGCTGTATAGCGTGGCCACCAGACGCGACATAGAGGTAGCGCGCCACGAAGCCAAAGACCGGGAGCGCGAGGGCGATGGCCCTCGCTTCTACTCTTCTTCCGCCTTATACCGAGACAAAAGGAAACCAGTTCGGAGACGGATCGATGCAAGCGACCGCATGGGCAACTCAAGATAGTTACCGGATCACCCCGGATGACATCCGCGCCTATCAGCGCGATGGCGCGGTGCATTTGCAATCAGTGCTGCAGGGCGAAGCTCTGGCGCAACTGACGCGCGGGCTAGAGGAATTGCATGCGCGCCCGACCGGACAAATCACCCGGGTCAAGGCGGCGGATGGGGAAGGGGGGACGCTGATCGGTCAGAACGCGAGCTGGGGCTATGCTTCGCTGATCGACCTGGTCGAGCAGGGCGAACTGGCCCGGATCGCGGGGCAGTTGATGGAAGTGCGCTCGGCGCAACTCATTCTCGACCAGGTGTTTTACAAGGAGCCGGGGCGGATCGTGCCGACGCCGTGGCATCAGGACACGCCGTTCCTTTGCGTCCGGGGCATGGACATGGCGCGGGTCTGGATAAGCTGCGATCCGTCGCCGCGCGAGGTGACGCTGCAAGTGGTGCGGGGCTCGCATCGCTGGAACGTGATTTACGATACCAGAAGCGACGCGAATGCGGCCGTAGCGATGCAGGATGGCGACACCGAATTTACGTATGCCGGGATGGGCGACGAGCGTCTGCCGGCATCGCCTGATGTCGAAACGCATCGCGACAGTTTCGATATCCTGAGCTGGCAGGTCGAACCGGGCGATGCCATCGTCTTTCAAGGCAATGTCCTCCACGGCGCGCCGGGGCTCGACCACCATCCGGTACCACGCCGCGCCTTCGCGACGATGTGGGGCGGGCCTGACCTGCGCTATCATCAGTCGGCGGGGGCGACGATGCCGACGCCGCAGCACTCTTCCGGCGCTGCCATGCACCACGGGGCGCGAATTGCCGATTATCCGGAGGTTTTTCCGGTGTTCTGGCGGGACTGAAGACACAATAATTCATAATTTGAGGAGGTAATCGTGGCGACATTCGTGCTGGTTCATGGCGGTGGGCATGGTGGCTGGTGCTACCAGAAGGTGGCGCGGCTGCTGCAGGTCAAGGGGCATATCGTCTATACGCCATCCTTGCCGGGCATGGGCGAGCACCGGCACCAGCTTCACCCCGGCATCGATCTCGACGCGCATATCGACGATGTTGTCGCCTTGTTGCATTCTGAGGACCTGACTGACGCGATCCTGGTCGGTCACAGTTATGGTGGCATGGTCATCACCGGCATCGCCGATCGCGCGCCGGAGCGCACCGGCCACCGCGTCTATCTCGACGCCGCTTATCCGCGCGACGGCGAATCCTTGCATGAAAATGCCTTCGCCATGATCGATAAGGCGCGGCAGGGGATGTATGTCGAGAATGGTGTCGAACTGGTGATGAAGCCCGACCCCAGCCATCCGGGCTTCTTCGGTATCCATGACCCTGAACTGGCGCAGTGGACTTACGAGCGACTGAGCCCGCAACCCTGGGCCTGCTTTGCGCAGAAGCTGGCGTTGCGCAACGAAGCGGCGATGCGGGCGATCCCGGAATCGCATATCATCTGTACCTCGACGATCCCGGGACGGGATATGGAATTGCTCAAAGCGCGCTCGCACGGACGTGTCTGGGACATCGATACCGGGCATGATTTGATGCTGACCGAGCCGGAATGGGTGGCGGAAAAGCTGGAGGCTGTGGCAGCGCGTTGAAGATGCGAGAGCCTAACAGGCTGTATGCGCTAAGCATAGATCGTGATTAGTTGCCCCTTTCTGTCCGTCCTGAGCTTGTCGAAGGACTGCCTTTCTTCCTAACAAGCGATGAAAGAGAAAAGCAGTCCTTCGACAAGCTCAGGGCAGACGGATCGGTTATCCGTCAGCCTTGGTACTGTGCCGCCAAGGACGTTGGCGTCGGAAGACAAAATGGGTCTGCCAAAAGCCCCAGGAATCTCTTTACGATTTTCTTGAATCTTCACGCGATGCTGTCGCTCGCGATCAATCGTAGCGATCCCCCGCCAGCTGGTCGTCGGCCAGATCGGAGAACCGGGTAATCCGCGGTTCGAAGCGCATCCGGACTTTGCCGGTCGAGCCGTGACGCTGCTTGGCGACGATCAGTTCGGCGGTGCCATAGACGCTTTCCATGTCCGCTTGCCACTTGGCATGATCTTCGTGGACCTTGGCATCGTCGTGCTGCTGGGGTTGCTTGGGCTCGCGCGCGGCGACGTAGTAATCTTCGCGGAACACGAACCACACCATATCGGCGTCCTGTTCGATCGAGCCCGATTCGCGCAAGTCCGAGAGCATTGGGCGTTTGTCTTCGCGCTGCTCCACCGCGCGCGAGAGCTGCGATAGCGCGATCACCGGCACTGACAATTCCTTGGCCAGCGTTTTGAGGCCGCGGCTGATTTCCGAAATTTCGTTGACGCGATTGTCGTTGGCGCGGCCGGTGCCTTGCAGCAGCTGGAGATAATCGACCACGATCAGGCCGATGTCGTTCTTGCGTTTCAGGCGTCGCGCGCGGGCGCGCAGGGCGGCGATGCTCAGCGCCGGGGTGTCGTCGATATAGAGCGGCAATTCGGCGAGCCGCTGGCTGGCGAAGGATAGCGACTGGAAATCGTCGCGGCTGATCTTGCCCATCCGCAGCGCTTCGCTGCTGATCCCCGATTGTTCGGCGAGGATGCGCGTGGCGAGCTGGTCGGCGCTCATTTCCAGGCTGAAGAAAACGGTGGCGGCGCCGACGGATTTTTCGGGCGCTATGCCGATCTGCAAGTCGGTCAGCAGGCGATTGGCGGCGTTGAAGGCGATATTGGTGGCGAGCGAGGTTTTGCCCATGCCCGGTCGCCCGGCCAGGATGATCAGGTCCGAATCGTGCAGGCCGCCGATCTTTTCGTTGATGCTGTTAAGGCCGGTGGTCTTGCCCGAAATATGGCCGCCCGAATTCAGCGCCATTTCGATGGCATTGATCGCGGTGCGCGTCGCGGTCTTGAAGTCCTGCGCCTGGTTGTTGTTCGAGGCGCCATCGGCGACGGCGTAAAGCGCGGCTTCGGCGGCTTCGATCTGTTCGAGCGGCGCAACGGTTTCGCTGGTGTCCATCGCCTTGGTCACCAGTTCGCGGCCAACCGCGACCAGTTCGCGCAGCAGTGCCAGTTCGTAAATCTGCTCGGCCAGCGCCTTGGGCGCGAGCAGGCCTTTGCCGTCGGCGGTCAGCCGCGCGAGATACGTCGTGCCGCCGAGTTCCTTGAGCGCTTCGTCGGCTTCGAAATAAGGCTTGAGCGTGACCGGTGTGACCACCGCCTTGCGGTCGAGCAATTGCTTGATGCGCAGGAAAATGCGGGCGTGGACGGGCTCGAAGAAGTGGCTGTCGGCCAGGGGCACACCCAATTCTTCGATCACGCGATTGTCGATCAGCACCGCGCCGAGAAACGCCGCCTCGGCCTCGACATTGGCGGGGAGCGTGTTGAGCGCGGCGGGTTCTTCGGTGCGGATCAGGAGGGCTTCGTTGGGCATGGGGCGCGGACCATGCGCTGGGCGCGGCGTGCTGGCAATGGCATGCCGGCAGCCTCTGCTTGTGGATAACGGGGATGGAATTGGGAGTCTGTTTCTAAATCCGCGAAAGAGCGGATTTAGCAGTCGGTACCGGCCCGCTCCCCCGCCCGGCCACCCAACGGAATTGTACCCTGATTGGGTGGCCGGGCGCGGCTGGCACCGACTGAAACGAAGTTCAGCGAAGCTAAATGAGCGTAGCCAATTTCCAAACAAAAACCCGCCCCTTGCTCAAGGGGCGGGCATTTGCGAATAGGGCGCGACAATGGCCGATAGCAGAATCTCGCATATCGAACTCGACGAGGCGACGATTCTGTGGCGCAACGCCGATATCGAACAGGAACGGCGCATCGCCATCTTCGATCTGATCGAGGAAAACCTGTTTCGCCCGTTGCGCGCGGCAGAAGCCGGCCACGAGGGGCCTTACCGCTTGCGCCTGGCGGTCAGCGATGGGCGGCTGGTCATGGACGTCGCCAACGAGGCGCAGCAGCCGCTGGAAACGCTGATCCTGGGGCTGGGACGGTTCCGCCGCCCGATCCGCGATTATTTCGCGATTTGCGATTCGTATTACCAGGCGATCCGCAAGGCGACGGCGCAGGAAATCGAAACCATCGACATGGCGCGGCGCGGCATTCACAACGAGGCGGCGGATATGCTGCTCGAACGGCTGGACGGCAAGGTGGAAACCGATTTCGCCACCGCGCGGCGGTTGTTCACGCTGATCTGCGTACTGCATATTCGAGGTTAGGGGATGGCGGGGAAGGGGCAAAACAGACGGATATGGCTGCGCGGCACGGCGGCTTTGCTGCTGGTGGCGATCGTCGCCGGTGCGTTCGGCTGGTGGCATATCCGCCATTGGCAGCCGCCCCGCACCGTGTTCGCCATGCAGGGTGTCCAGATCGGCAATGATGACGGCGATGTCGACATCAAGGCGTTGAAGGCGATCGGCGCCAATTTCGCTTATATCGACGCCAGCGCCGGCGCCTTTGCGCGCGATCCCGACTTCAGCCGCAATCTCGATGACGCGCGCGCCGCCGGGTTGCAGGTCGGTGCGGTGCATCGCTACGACCCGTGCCAACCGGCCGATCGCCAGGCCGCCAATTTCGTCACCGTGGTGCCGCGCGACCCGAAGATGCTGCCGCCCGCCGTAGAACTGGCGCAATTGGCCAATGATTGTCCGGTGCGGGTCAGCGATGCCGCAGTGGAGAGCGAGTTGATGACCTTTCTCAACGAGATCGAGACGCATACCGGCAAGGCGTCGTTGCTGAAGATCAGCCGCGGGTTCGAACACCGCTATCATCTCGCCCGTGCGATCGATCGCAATCTGTGGCTGGAGGGCGATCGCTTTCAGCCGGATTATGCCGGACGGCCCTGGGCCTTGTGGACCGCGAACAGCGCGCTGGAAACCACCGCTGGGGATAAACCGCTGCGCTGGGTGGTGGTGCAGCCGTGACCGGCGCGCCCGACCGCGAGGAACTGATCGCCGCTGCACAGGCGGCGGCTTTATTGGCCTATGCGCCCTATTCGCACTTCACCGTCGGGGCGGCGCTGGGCTTTGCCGATGGCCGCATCGTCACCGCCGCCAATGTCGAGAATGCCAGCTACGGCCTTTCGCTTTGCGCGGAGACCGTGGCGGTGGCCAAGGCGATGGCGGAGGGTTTGCGCGGCGGGTTGCAGGCAGTTGCCGTAGTGGGCGGTGATGGTTCGGGGCCGACGCTCACACCGTGCGGGCGGTGCCGGCAAGTGCTCAGCGAACTGGCGCAGCTCGGCGGGACCGATCCGCTGATCTATTGTGTGGGCGAAAGCGAGGTGCTGGAATTACGGTTGTCGCATCTGTTGCCGCTGGCTTTCGGGCCGGACAGTCTGGAAAAGTGAATAGTTAAATAATATTGGCGATTAATTAACCATAGTATCGCATACGCGGGCCCGGCAGGTAACTCCATATTAGGGTCCGATAGGCATGAACGGCAGACCTAGTCTCTTGCCGGATACTTTGTTCATGTACGATCTGCCGCTGATTGCCCCTTCTCCGCCGCGGCTTAGCGAATTGACCGAGGCGCTGCGCGAGATGGAAGAGCGGCGGATTTTCAGCAATGGTGGCCCGCTGGTCCGGCGGTTCGAGGCGGACATCACCGCCAAGCTGTTCGGCGGGCATGGCGATTCGCTCGCGGTGTCGAGCGCCACGCTGGGTCTGGTGATTGCGCTGAAACATGCGGCTGGCCAGCGCCCCCAAACGGGCGGCCTGGCGATCATGCCGGCAATGACTTTCGCCGCGACCGCGCAGGCGGCGCTGTGGGCGGGGCTGACACCGCTGATCTGCGATATCGAGCCGGATAGCTGGGTTGCAAGTGCCGCTGCCGAAGAAGCACTGCTCAAGCGCTTCGGCCGGCGCATTGCCGCGATCGTGCCTTACGCCACCTTCGGCCGCACCCTCGATCTCGACCGTTATCGCGCCTTGTCGCAGCGCTATCAGGTGCCGGTGGTAATCGATGCCGCTGCCTCGCTGGGCAGCACGACCGAGGATGGGCTCAATTTCGGCGCCGACGCGCCCTTCGCGATCGTCTATTCGATGCATGCCACTAAGACTTTCGCGACTGCCGAAGGTGGATTGGTTCACAGCGGCGATACGGATCTGATCGCAGACCTTCGCAAAATGACCAATTTCGGCTTCGGCGGTGAGCGCCGCGCCGAACTTCCCGGCCTGAACGCCAAGCTGTCCGAGATCGGCGGATTGCTCGCGCTGACCCGGCTCGCGGACTTCGAAGACATCTGCGCTCATCGTGCGCGATTGGGCGCAGTCTATGCCGAGCGGCTGGCGGGCTTTGCCGGGCAGGCGCCGATGGTCGGGCGGCAGACTTATCAGTTCTGGTCGATGCTGCTGCCGCTGGAACTTGCACCCCGGCGGGCCGACATCGTCCGGCGCCTGGCGGGCGAGGGCATCGGCACTGCGCATTATTTCAGCCCGCACCTCGGCGAGCAGCCGTTCATACGCGAGCATTCGCTGTGCGAGCCGACCCCGGTCAGCGATGACGTCTCGGCGCGGATCCTGTCCTTGCCGATCACCGATCGCATGTCGGTCGCGGATGTCGCCATCGTCTGCGACCGGCTGCTCGCCGCCACCGAGCATACGGCGATCGGCAGCGCGGTACCGCAAGTCGGTCGGCGTCTAGGCGCCGCGCCCTGCAACACGGTGATGATCGGCGGCGGCCCGGCCGGAACCGCCGTGCTCACCGCGCTCAGCAAACACGGCAAGCTCACTGCCCTGGCGCAGCGCGGGCTGACCATTGTCGAGCAGGGCGACCGCCTCGGCAAAGGCCGCCTCGGCACTTATGCCATTCGCTCCGACAGCACCGCCGAGACCTTCCTGACCGCGGTCAAGGATAATCCCCATCCCGAGATCGCGGCGCTGGCCGGGCATCCGGCGGCGCTCGCGGTTGGGCGATACATCGGCGCCCTCGGTGCACCGCTGGTCGAGGCCGGCCCGTTCGTCGAGGTCACCGGGAACCGGCTCGGGCGCATCGCCGCTGCACATGGCGCCAATTTGCTCACCGGCCATACTGCCGTCTCCTCGCATCGTCTCGCCGGCGATAAATGGCGCACGGTGCTGCGCGGGCCGGACGGCGCCAGCCAGGAAGTGGTGTCGCGCAATATCGTCATCGCCACCG
>JAMFSI010000147.1 GCA_026225215.1 Sphingomonas palustris
AACCTTGAAGCGGTGGCGCCCTATCGCGCGGGGCGGCGCTGCTGTTGGTATTCACACACAATCTCTTTCCGTCCCGTGGGGGGGTGGGGGACCGCCGCTGGGGGGGGTGGGGCAAACCCCCAAGGGATGACCTGTGAGGCCGCGTCTGGCCGCGCCCCCTCCGTCATCCCTTCGGGATGCCACCTCCCCCAGTGGAGGAGGATTTGAGATGATTCAATTGCTTGCCTTTTACCTCTTCGCCTCGATTACGATCGTCTCCGGGCTGGTGACGATCCTGTCGCGCAATCCGGTGCATTCGGTGCTCTGGCTGATCCTGGCGTTCTTCAATGCGGCGGGATTGATGGTGGTGGCCGGGGCCGAGTTCATCGCCATGCTGTTGGTGATCGTTTACGTCGGCGCGGTGGCGGTGCTGTTCCTGTTCGTGGTGATGATGCTCGACATCGATTTCGCCACGCTGCGTGCCGGTTTCATCCGCAATTTCCCATTGGGCATGCTGATCGCGCTGGTGCTGCTGGTCGAGCTGCTGCTGGGCATCTTTACCCAGCATGCCGGGGCGCTGACCTTGGGCAAGCCCGATGGCTCGGCGATCACGCCGGCCGGGTTCAGCAATATCCAGGCGATCGGCGCGCTGCTCTATGGCCGCTATCTGTTCCTGTTCGAGGCTTCGGGGCTGGTACTGCTGGTGGCGATGATCGGCGCAATCGTGCTGACCCATCGTCAGCGCAGCGATACGCGCGGGCAGAATGTGTCGAAACAGATCGCGCGGCGACCCGATGAAGCCACCGTCAATGTTCGACCCGAGGTGGGCGCCGGGGTGAAGCTATGAGGGTCAAGCTATGAGAGGGCATCTGCTGTGATCGGCATCGGCCATTACATCGTCGTCAGCTCGATTCTGTTCGTGCTGGGCGTCCTGGGGATTTTCCTCAATCGTAAGAACATCATCGTCATCCTGATGGCGATCGAGCTGATCCTGCTCGCGGTGAACATCAATTTCGTCGCCTTCAGCGCTTATCTGCATGACCTGACCGGCCAGATCTTCGCGATGTTCGTGCTGACGGTGGCGGCGGGCGAAGCGGCGATCGGCTTGGCCATTCTGGTGATCTATTTCCGCGGGCGCGGCTCGATCGCGGTGGATGACGTCAATCGGATGAAGGGATAAGCCGTTGCATCCGATCGCGTTCATCGTTTTCCTGCCGCTGGTGGCTGCCTTCATCGGCGGGCTCGGCAACAAGGCGCTCGGCAATGTCCCGGTCAAGCTGTTGACCACCGGGGCGCTGTTTCTGTCCTGCGCGCTGTCGTGGTACACCTTCCTGCCGTTCCTGTCTGGGGACGTGCAGGCCACCGCCTTGCCGGTGTTCCAATGGGTGCATTCGGGCGATCTCAATTTCGCCTGGGAATTGCGGGTCGATGCTTTGACCGCAGTGATGCTGGTGGTGGTGACCACGGTCTCGGCGCTCGTTCATCTTTATAGCTGGGGCTATATGGACGAAGACCCGGATCAGCCGCGCTTCTTTGCGTATCTCTCGCTGTTCACCTTCGCCATGCTGATGCTGGTGACCGCCAACAACCTTGTCCAGATGTTCTTCGGCTGGGAAGGGGTGGGCCTCGCCTCCTATCTGCTGATCGGTTTCTGGTTCAAAAAGCCCTCAGCCTGCGCCGCCGCGATCAAGGCTTTCGTGGTCAACCGCGTCGGCGATCTCGGCTTCATGCTGGGGATTTTCGGTACTTTCCTGGTGTTCGGCACCGTGTCGATCCCGGCGATCCTGGCCGCCGCGCCGCATATGGCGGGCAGCACCATCGGCTTCCTCGGCTATCGTTTCGACACGATGACGGTGCTGTGTATCCTGCTGTTCATCGGCGCGATGGGCAAATCGGCGCAATTGGGGCTGCACACCTGGCTTCCCGACGCGATGGAGGGCCCGACCCCGGTGTCGGCGCTGATCCATGCCGCAACGATGGTCACCGCCGGCGTGTTCATGGTCTGCCGGCTATCGCCGATGTTCGTGGCCAGCCCGACGGCGATGCATTTCGTCACCGCGATCGGCGCTGCGACCTGCTTCTTCGCCGCGACCGTGGGCACCACCCAATGGGACATCAAGCGAGTGATCGCTTATTCGACCTGCTCGCAGCTCGGCTATATGTTCTTCGCCGCCGGTGTCGGCGCTTTCGACGCGGCGATGTTCCATCTGTTCACCCATGCGTTCTTCAAGGCGCTGCTGTTCCTCGGCGCCGGCTCGGTGATCCATGCCATGCATCACGAGCAGGACATGCGCTATTACGGCGGCCTGCGGACCAAGACCCCCTTGACCTTCTGGGCGATGATGGCGGGCACGCTGGCGATCACCGGCGTCGGTATCGATGAAATCGGCGGTTTCGCCGGTTTCTATTCCAAGGATGCGATCATCGAATCGGCCTATGCACGCGGCACCTCGCTGGGCGAAGTTGCCTCGTTCATCGGTATCTTCGCCGCGCTGCTGACCAGCTTCTACAGCTGGCGGCTGATGTTTCTGACCTTCTTTGGCAAGCCGCGCTGGGATCAGTCCGAGCATATCCAGCATGCCATGCACGATGCGCATGGCCATGATGCGCACGACGCCCACGCGCACGATGCCCATGATCACGATGCCCATGGGCATGCGGATCATGGCGACGGGACCGCTGGCTATCATCCCCACGAAAGCCCGCTGGCGATGCTGATCCCGCTGGTGGTGCTGTCGCTGGGCGCGGTATTCGCCGGCGCCATGTTCCACAGCTATTTCATCGGCGCCGACACTGCCGGCCACTTCTGGAACAATGCGCTGGTTTTCGATCGCGACTTGATGGAAGCCGACGAGCACGTCACCGCCTGGATCAAATGGGCGCCGTTCGTGGTGATGCTCGCCGGATTGGTGATTGCCTGGTACGCTTATCTGCGCAATCCGAAAATCCCGGCGGCGTTCGTCGAGCAGTTCGGGACTCTGTACCAGTTCCTGTTCAACAAATGGTACTTCGACGAATTGTACAATTTCCTGTTCGTGCGACCGGCATTCTGGATCGGGCGCCAGCTGTGGAAGATCGGCGATATCGGCATTATCGACCGCTTCGGGCCGAATGGCGCGGCCTGGGTGGTGTTGAAAGGTTCGGTGGGCGCGAAGAGGCTCCAGTCTGGCTATCTCACCTCTTATGCGCTGGTGATGTTGCTGGGTCTGGTCGCGGCGATCAGCTGGGCGATGGTGGGTTAGTACGATGACGAATTTTCCCATCCTTTCGCTGATGCTGCTGGTGCCCGCGCTCGGCGCACTTGCCTGCCTGTTTGTGGATGCCCGGCAAGCGCGGTTCATCGCGCTGGCCGCGACGCTGATTGATTTCGTCCTCGGGCTGTATCTATGGTCGCAGTTCCAGATCGGTGGCCCGCAATGGCAATTCACCGAGCGGCTGCCGCTGTTCGCCGGCTTCCAATGGGCGCTGGGCATCGACGGCATCGCGCTGGTGCTGATCCTGCTGTCGGTGTTCCTGATGCCGATCTGCATTCTCGCCAGCTGGGAAGCGATCGAGAAGCGCGTCGGTGAATATATGGCGGCGTTCCTGCTGATGGAGACGCTGATGCTCGGCGTCTTCACCGCGCAGGATCTGTTCCTGTTCTACATCTTCTTCGAGGCCGGCCTGATCCCGATGTATCTGATCATCGGCATCTGGGGCGGCGCCGAGCGGATTTACGCCAGCTATAAATTCTTCCTCTACACGCTGCTCGGCTCGGTGCTGATGCTGATCGCGATGCTGTGGATGGCGAACGAGGCGGGCACCACCGACGTGCCGACCCTGATGGCCTATGACTTCCCGGCGCAGGCGCAGACCTGGCTGTTCCTCGCCTTCTTCGCCAGCTTTGCGGTGAAGATGCCGATGTGGCCGGTGCACACCTGGCTGCCCGACGCCCACGTCGAGGCGCCGAC
>JAMFSI010000148.1 GCA_026225215.1 Sphingomonas palustris
CCGTTGTAATTCTCGGGCAGGCGGAAGATCGCCATGCTCCCGACATGCATCGGCATTTCCGGCGTTTCCAGATACAGAAACGACGCATCCATCGAGGACAGCTTCTTGGCGTCACTCATGTTTCCCTCCCGCGAAGAAATTGCACGGCGCCTTGCTGGCGCTCTCGCATTTAGGTGGCAGGTCTTGTAGGTGGCACGTCTTTAGTGGTGGCCGGTCCTTAGGTCGATTGTGCCTGTTCCGGAGGCGCATATGCAATGGCAAACGGCCCCGATCGGTCGAATTGCCTGAATTGACCTTCGGCCTGGGCCAAACGGTCCGCGACCGCCCATAAAGCGGCGGCGTTCACGCCGAGGCCGGTATGGCTGGCCAGATGCACTTCGATGTTCTCAGCCGTTTCGCTCGGGCGAAGCAGACAGGTCCGCCAGTTGACGACGCCGTCGGTGCGCGAATAGATCGAGGTCGCCGGCACCGATAGGTCGCCCGCGATCGCCTCACGCAGTTCAGAATCATCTCCCACCGTTTCGCCTGACAGCGCCTCATAGAGCCGCCGCGCATTGGTGGCTCGCACATCGCCCGCAAAAGGGCTTCCCAGGGTCACGACACACCGCACCATGTCGGGGGCGTGCAGCGCCAGATCGCGCGCATAGACGCCGCCGAGACTCCATCCGACGATACTGACCTTGCGGCCGCTGGCAGCATGGATCGCGGCCAGCCGATCCAGCAGCGCAGCGCGCATCCGCGCCACGCCGCCGGTGTTGCGGCCCATCTTCCAGGCGTGGGTGTGGTAGCCGAGCTCCCGCAGATATCGCCGCATCGGCGCCATCGACAGATCGCTGGCGAGAAAGCCCGGCAATGCCAATACCGGATGTCCGTCGCCTCGCGGCGCGCGCATCAACAGCGGCGACAGCAACAGGCTGGTGTTGAATTCGAACAGCCCCCTCACCTCGGCCAACAGCAGGCCGAGACCTGGTGGGCGAAGACTTGGTGCACGAAGCTCATTCGCCTCGTGTGGTTCGCCTTGATCGGGCGGCATCACTTTACTTTTTCTTGTCGCTGGGACGCACGCTACCCAGGCCCGCCATGGTCACGAACATGTCCTGGAATCGTTCGGCGATCTTTGGATCGAAGGTAAACCAGCTCTGCATCAGCGCTTCCGGAGAAACCTTTTCGATATTGCTCAGCATCTGCTGCTGCAGCCGTTCCATCACCGCTGTTTGCATCGGCTGCATGTCGGGAAGTCCAAAAAACTGCCGGGCCTCCAGCGGCGTGCAATCGATCTCGATGTTTACCTTCATGTCCGCCGCTCCTGCATGCTTTTTTGATGCCCTTTTTGGGTGCCGTTTCGAAAGCCCGGCTCAGTATCGCCACGACCGGCCACGCCACGCAAGCGGCCTCGCCGCAGATGCTGCACCTTGGGCCAGCGATCTGCAAGCATGGTCAACCAAAGCGCTCGACCGCGTAGAGGGCCCGGGATCGGTGAACGGCGCTTGCCCGGTCATCATTTCCGCCAGCAGGCGGCCGGTGGCGGGGCCGAGGGTCAGGCCGTGGTGCTGGTGGCCGAAATCGAACCAGAGACCGGCATGGCGGGGCGCCTTGCCGATCACCGAAATCATGTCCGGCAAACATGGCTTCGATCATCCCGGCATTTCCATCACTGGTCTCCTCGCAGGCGAGGTCATGCCGGTCGACCAGGATGACGTCCCGTCCCCGCTGCTGCAGATGCAGGGCGACGCCGACGCCGACCATACCCGCACCCAGGACCACGACATCGGTCTTCAGTTCCGCCATCC
>JAMFSI010000149.1 GCA_026225215.1 Sphingomonas palustris
TGCCCAGCAATCTGTTCCAGTTCCGCCCCGGCACTGGCGAAGACCGCTGCGTGCTCGATTGCATCACGTCCTTGCAGAACGGCGCCGACCTGCTGTGGATCGAAACCGAAAAGCCGCATATCGAGCAGATCGCCAGCATGGTCGACCGCATCCGCGAAGTCGTGCCCAATGCCAAGCTGACCTATAACAATTCGCCCAGCTTCAACTGGACGCTGAACTTTCGCCAGCAAGTATTTGATACCTGGCGGGATGAAGGCCGCGATCTCACGGCTTACGACCGTGCCCGCCTGATGAGCGTGGACTATGACGCCACCGAGTTGGGCGCCGAAGCCGACGAGCGCATCCGCACCTTCCAGCGCGATGCCGCCGCCCGCGCCGGTATCTTCCATCACCTGATCACGCTGCCGACTTACCACACCGCCGCGCTGTCCACCGACAATCTCGCCCGTGAGTATTTCGGCGAGGCCGGCATGCTGGGCTATGTCAAAAACGTCCAACGCGAGGAAATCCGCCAAGGCATCGCCTGCGTGAAGCATCAGAACATGTCGGGCTCCGACGTCGGCGACGATCATAAGGAATATTTCGCCGGTGAAGCCGCCCTCAAGGCGGGCGGCGCGCATAATACTATGAATCAGTTCGCGGCCTGAGCCACACCCGTCTCCTGGGGAGGAGAGCAGGCCCGTCGCGCTTCCGGCGCGGCGGGTTTGTTATTGGGCTTTGTGCGATCAGGCTTTGCCGGATGGAGGATAACCTGTGGCGGAAAATGCTCTTGCGCTTGCGGCAAGCCCCTGAGTAGCAGGGCCGCTAGTCTTCGTGAATCCAGAACAGTTGCTATCGCATCATCATCTGCGATAGAATCTCGCAGGTTTTATGGGAATTTTATGATCCGGCGCCTGTTTTCAAAATCACAGCCAGAGGTGCGGGACACCGACCGGGATTGGGCAATCATCGGAGAAACCGAGCCTTATTTCGGCGTACTGACGGCCGAACGATTCAAGCGAAAGAATTTGGACGCCGATGCGCAGAGCGATTTCTTCCGCTCCGGCCATAGCGATGTTCACAGCTTCATTGACCGCATGCGGTTGGTTTTCGGGGCTTTCGATCCCCGCTCCGCCCTCGACTTCGGGTGCGGTGTTGGGCGCCTCACGGTCCCTCTCGCCGAGTTGACCGGAACGGCCACCGGAATTGACATATCTCCAGGGATGCTGGCCGAGGCCCGCAAACATCCGCATCCTGGATTGCACTTTCGCGATACCATACCGGACGAGGAGTTCGACTGGGTGGTCTCGGCCATTGTTCTCCAACATATTCCCCCGGAGCGCGGCTACGATATCATCGCGAATCTGCTGGCCCGGGTCGCACCGAACGGCGGTGCAACCATCCAGATTATGTTCGGTCGGAACGAAGCCCACGAGAACACGGTGGGTGCGCGCCTGGTTATAGGCGAGGACAAGGTCAGGCCCATTGTCAGTGTGGTGAAGCACGAGAATATTCCCGCCGGCATAATGATCATGCACGACTACGACTTATCGCTCGTCGTGGGCCTCTTTTACCAGGCAGGGTTTAAACGCCTGTTCCTCGATCATTGCGACCACGGCGGGATAATCGGAGCGACGATCTACGCGCGCAAGGAAGCTTGATGCCTAGAGCAGGCAGCATGAATGGGATGCAGCGACAATGGCCTCTGCATCCCACCTCATAATGCCCACCTCTAATCAATCCGCCATGGCATGCGCAGAGTACATATGCATGACGTCAGCCGAGGTCACCGGGCGGGGCTTTTCGCCGGCCTTGAGCGGCGTAGCGCCGCCGGTGGAGATCAGCGTGGTATCAACGCCCGCCGCCTTGGCCTTCGCCCGCAGCGCGCCGACCGTCAGTTCCTCGCGGGTGTGGTGCTTGAACGGGTCGAATTTGTAGAGCCGCATCGCATTGCGATGGGTGATCTTGTCGATCTGCGCGTCGGTGAGGAATTGCGCCGATTTCCACAGCGTTTCCGGGGCATTCGGCCACGGCGCGTCGGAGTGGGGATAATCGACTTCGTAGCAGACGCTGTCTTCGCCGATCAGATCGAGATTCCGCAGACCATAGGCATCGTCGATGAAGCAGCTCGAGAAGTGCCGCTTGAACACGTCGCTGGGCTTCATGTCACCATAATACTGGTTCGAATGCGTCCAGACATGGTGCTGGGCATGGGCGTAGTCGGCGCGTTCCAGCAGATAGGGAATCCAGCCGATGCCGCTTTCCGACAAGCAGATCTTGAGGTCGGGATAACGGTGCAGCGCCGCCATGTTCATCCAGTCGGCCGCACCGAAGGCCACGGCCATCGGCATGGTGGTGATATTGGCTTCGATCGGCGATTCCAGCGAACAATGGGGGCTGACATTGCCGGTGCCGATATGCAGACAGATCGCGGTTTCGCACTCGGACGCGGCCTTCCACAGGGGCTCCCAATAGTCGCTATGCACGCTGGGCATGCCGCCCATGGTCGGGTTTTCGCTCATGGTCACGGCGAAGCAGCCCTTGTCGGCCAGCCGGCGCACTTCCTTGGCGGTTTCCTGCATATCCCACAGCGGCATGCAGCCCAGCGGAATGAAGCGACCGGGGTGCGACCCGCACCATTCGTCGATGTGCCAGTCGTTGTAAGCGCGCATGTGCGTGAGCGCCTGCTTCTTGTCGGGCGCCTTGATGAACAGGCCACCGTCGATGCCGGCGAAGCTGGGGAAATTGAGCGAACCGGCAACGCCGTTGACGTTCATGTCATCGATGCGGGCATCGACATCCCAGCAGCCCTTGCGCAGCTGGTCGAGGTTAGTCGGCTCCATGCCGTACTCCTCGCGGATACGCCCGGTGACAGCGTTCAGCGCCACCGATTGCGTCTTCTTGCCCTGGTAATCCCAGTAATTGTTGCCGGCCTTCTTGGTCTTCAGCTTGGGCGCCGTGGCGTAATCTTCGCCCGACAGCTGGTTGTCGAAAACGGTTCCCGGCTCAGTGATGTGATCATCGACGCTGATGAGCACCATGTCTTCCATTTTCATGACCTGATCTCCCTTTCGTAAGGCGCCAGATGGCGCTTTAGCATTCAGAACTGGCTGCAAACTTATGACGCCACGTCCCAGACGAGCGGCAGATTGCGGATCGACATCAGGCCGGGAAACACCGTGGTGTCCGCGCCCGGCTTCACCCGAAAGGTCGGAATGCGCGCGAACCACTCATCCAGCAATATCCGCAATTCGCGCCGCGCCAGCGAGGCGCCGAGGCACAGATGCACCCCGCCGACAAAAGTGAAATGCCGATTAGCCTTGCGCGCCGGATCGAAGACACGCGGATTATCGAATTGATCGGGATCGAAATTACCCGCCGGATTGAGGCAGGAAAAGCTGTCGCCTTCCTTGATCTGCATGCCATGCCATTCGAAATCGAACTTGGCAGTGCGCGCCGAACTGAGAATCGGCTGGGTGCGTAGGAATTCCTCCACCGCCGAATTGGTCAATTCTGGATGGCCGCGCAACTGCGTCTGGATTTCGGGCTGCAGCGCCATCCGCCGGAACATCTGGCTGATCGTCGCGGCCACGGTGTCGAGCCCGCCCAGCCACAGGAACCAGACGATGCCGATCTTTTCATCCTCGGTCAGGTGCCGCCCTTCGATCGTGCCATGGACGATCTTGGAGACGAGATGATCATCGGGATCGGCTTGCTTTTCAGCGATGAAGCCGCGCAGGAAATCGAGCACCCCGCGCAAGGCGGCCATGGTCTTGGCGGTGTCATAGGAGTGCAGAATATTCCATTCCCAATCGAGGAACTGCTCGAACATCGGCGGCGGAAAGCCCATCAGCCCCATGAAAATGCGCACCGGATAGACCCGACCGAAATCCCAGGCCACGTCCACTTCGCCCTTTTTGGCAAAGCTTTCGATCATTTCGACAGCCACGCTGCGAATCTGCGCATCCATCTTCGCCACCCGCGACGGCGAGAAATGCGGCATCAGGAACAAGCGGTACTTGCTGTGATCGGGCGGATCGATCGCCAGCGGGATCGATTTGAAGGTCTCGCCGATCATCGCCTGGAATTCGGCGGTGCCCTTATTGGAGAAATGCTCGTTATCCGAATAGACGCGCTCGATGTCCTCGTAGCGGTGCGCCACCCAACTTCCCCGGCCACCGCCGAAAATTCCGCCGGGGCTGCCGGGCTTGGCGGCGTTGAAGAGTAACCGCGGCAGTTTCGGATCGGTCAACCAATCGCAGGGCAGATAGGGATCGACCAGATCGTTCGGCAGTTGCCCCATCGCCCAGCCAAGATCGACCAGCCGATCCTTAGGGACATGCGCCGGGGCCGGATAATCGACCCGGATCGATTCGAGGGTGCGGGTCTCAGACATCGAAAACTCCCAATTTATACTCTGATTAAATTCGCTCAGCCAGTGACATCGTTGGTCGGCCGTACCGTCACTTCCGAGATATGCGCCCGGCGCGGCAAGCTGACCATCAATACCACGGTATCGGCGATATCCTTCGGCAAAACCACGCCATCCTTGCTCACGTGATGGCGCATGAAGAGCTTGGTCTTCTCGTCGCTCATATTCTCGGCGACCTCCGATTGCGTCGCGCCCGGCATCAGGATGCTGACGCGCACGCCATGCTCGCCCACTTCGCGGCGCAGCCCCTCGGTCAGAGCATTGGCGGCGTGTTTGCTGGCCGAATAGGAATTGAAGATCGGCGCCACCTTGCGCCCGGCCTGCGAGGTAATGTTGATGATGTCGCCGGTGCCGCGCGCCTTCATATGCGGGATCGCGGCGCGGCAGGTGTAAAGCGTCGCCATCACGTTCACATCCATGACCCGGCGATATTCTTCGAGATCGGCATTCTCCACCCAACTCATCTGGATGATCCCGGCGGAGTTGACCAGGATATCGAGCTGACCGAAATGATCGATGGTCTGCTGCACCGCCGAGGCCGCAAATTCGGCATCGACCACATCCCCCGCCAGCACCAGGGCCCGGCCACCTGCCGCCTCGATCTGCCGGGCCATGGCTTCCAGCCGATCGGCCCGCCGCGCGCAGAGCGCCACTGCCGCGCCCGCCTCCGCCAGCCCCAACGCAATGCCTTCGCCGATGCCCGAGGATGCGCCCGTTACCAGCGCTACCTTGCCTGCCAGAATTCCGCTCATACACTTTCCTTTACGCACCTGACGTGGACGCAACCGGATGGAAAATGCCAGCCTCTTTTCGCGCCCATGCTCGATAGACCGGCTTTCATCGCCGCCACGAACAAGCGGGGGCTGCAAACGCCCCTCGTCGAATAACGCCCCACCGTCATACAGCCCCCTTGCCTTCTGGCCACCGGCAATGACACAGTGGCCGCAAGCGTCAGCGCGAATGCGCGGAGCAGCGCAGGATCAGGGAGAGAACAGATGCCACGCATGACTATCGATGGAACCGGCATCGCTTATGAATTGCTCGGCAAGGAGGGCGATCCGGCGGTTGCGCTCACGCCGGGCGGTCGTTTCACCATGGACACGCCGGGCCTGCGCGAATTGGCCAAGGCGCTGGTGGCCGGCGGGCGGCGGGTGCTGCTGTACGATCGGCCCAATTGCGGATTGTCCGACGTTTGCCTGATCGGCAATAGCGAATCGGAAATTCAGGCCGAAAAGCTCACCGGCCTGATCCGTGCGCTCGATCTCGGCCCGACGGTGATCGCCGGCGGGTCCGGCGGATCGCGGGTCTCGATGCTGGCAGCATCGCGCGATCCCGAAATCTGCTCGCATCTGGCAATGTGGTGGATCAGCGGCGATCCGATCGGCCTGATGCAATTGGCGGGCTATTATTGCGGCGAAGCAGCCACCCTGGCCAGCCAGGGCGGCATGGAGGCGGTGATGAGCGCGACCAGCTGGGCCGAAAACTTCGCCAAGAACCCAGCCGCGCGCGAGACTATCCGCGCCATGGACCCCGATGTCTTCATCGCCATCATGCAGAAATGGGCCGCCGCTTACGCGCCTTCGGACATATCGCCGGTGCCGGGCATGAAACCTCGCGATTTCGCCCGGCTAACCATGCCGGTGCTGATCTATCGCAGCGGCAAGAGCGATCTGTCCCATACCCGCACGACCAGCGAATGGGTCCATCGACTGATCCCGCATTCGAAGATGATCGATCCGCCGTGGAATGATGACGAGTGGAATTACCGCTCGATCGGCGTCGCGGGTGGTACAGAAAAGGGGCTGTTCACCAGTTGGCCAAAGCTCGCGCCGAAGATTTTGAAGTTCATCAAGGGCTGACTGGAGTGGGTAGGGCAAGGGGCGTTGTGTTTAGACGCCCCTTGAGCAAAGAGCTTTGGCCCCTCGCGCGCTTTGCTGAAGGCTTTTGCAAAGTGCATCAGGCCCGGATTGATTCACACGATCTTGGCTGAATTGAAATATTCTCGGAAAAGCGCGATCTTCCCGTCGCGGAATACAAAAATCCCAACCAGGCGATTGGTGTAAGCGCGACCCGTTGCCGCTCGGCCTTGCGTCGAGATTTCCAGAACGATAGCCCCGGCTTCCGGGCTGGGATAGGCCTGCTCCAGCTTGTACTCGATGCCCGCGACGGACTGGCTCATGGACCGGCGGAAGAACTGCAAGACATCTGCCCGCCCGCGCAGGATCAGACCATCGTTGACATACGGAAGGTCAAGAACCGCATCCTCGTCCAAGAGTGATGCGGCGGCATCGAAATCGAGGCCTCCCAGCGCTCCCAGAAAATTCATGGCAATGGCTACTTCAGAAACTTGGGTGGGCATATCCATTGCCATGAGATGCCACATTTGATCATTGTTCGACAACCGATGCCATCTTCGCCAGCGTTTGATGCGCCCACGAGCTGTCATTCGTGCTCGCCTGGGTGAGCGGCTCGGCGATGTTTTGGGGCATTAATGCACCGCTGCTTGCTCAGGCCCGGCGTTGTTTATCCTGTAGATGCAGTCTTTTCGCGGATGCGGCGAGGATATCCAGTCGCTGCGCGTGTGGCGCTTTGCTCCAGGCGAGTATGTCTTCAAGCCTGCGGCCGCAGCCGAGGCAGATGTCATCTCTATCCAGCGTGCATTTCCTGACGCACGGGGAGTCGGCGTAAGTTACACTCATCATTCCGGGGGTAACATCCTATCCTTAAGACAGGGTGAGCATACGCGGGCTGTGATCGGCAGGGCTTGCGGTCCGGAGAGCGGATCGGCAAGCGACCCTAGACATTCGCGTCGATCGGCCCCTGGCTGCTGCCACTGACGAACTGCCGCACATAGGGATTGTCGGTAGTATCCAGTTCACCCACCGGGCCGCGCCAGACGATGCTGCCCTGGTGCAGCATCGCCACCTCGTCGGCGATGGTCCGCGCCGAGGCAAGGTCGTGAGTGATCGACACCGCCGTGCAGCCCAGCGATCGCACCTTGTCGACGATCAGCTCGTTGATCGCCGCCGCGGTGATCGGGTCGAGCCCGGTGGTCGGCTCGTCGAAGAACAGAATGTCGGGCTGGCCGACGATCGCCCGCGCCAGCCCCACTCGCTTCTGCATGCCGCCCGACATTTCGCCGGGGTAAAGCTGGGCCACGTCCGGCCCCAGCCGCACCAATTGTAGCGCAGCGACCGCGCGTTCACGGGCTTCGCCGCGCGCGACGCCATCGGCATGGATCAGGCGAAAGGCGACGTTTTCCCAGATCGTCAGGCTGTCGAACAGCGCCGCGCCCTGAAACAGCATACCGATCCCGGAAAACATCCGCCGTCGTGCTCCCTCGGACAGCGCCGTGACCTCGACGCCGTCCAACAGCACTTGCCCGGCATCCGGTTGCATCAGCCCCAGCGCGATCTTCAGCGTGACCGACTTGCCCTGCCCCGACCCGCCGATCAGCACCAGCGAGCGCCCCGGCGCCACCGCCAGATCGAGCCCCGCCAGCACCGGCGCGCGGGCGAAACGCTTATAGACGCCGCGCCATTCGAGCTTGGCCGGCCCCTCGGCACTGCCTGTCACGCCCTCATTCATCGCTGTGTTCACAGCCGGGTAAACAGCGTGGTGAGCAGATAATCGGCGGCCAGGATCAGGATCGCCGCCGAGACCACCGCCTGCGTCGTCGCCCGACCAACGCCGCGCGCGCCGCCCGTCGCGTTCATGCCATGATAGCAGCCCATCAACCCGACGATGAAGCCGAACACCGCCGCCTTGACCAGCCCCGATTCGACATCCCAGGCGCTGAGGAAAGTGGTGGTATTGATGATATAGGTCGCCGGACTGATCCCCAGCAGATGGATCCCCACTTGCCAGCCGCCAGCGATGCCGATGATATCGGCGACCAGCGTCAGCAGCGGCAGCGCGATAATCGCCGCCAGCAAACGGGGCCCGATCAGATAACGGAACGGATCGGTGGACAGCGTCACCATCGCATCGATCTGTTCGGTCGCGCGCATCGCCCCGATTTCCGAGGCGATCGCCGCCGACACCCGGCCCGCCAGCATCAGCGCCGCCAGCACCGGACCCAGTTCGCGGGTGATGCCCAGCGCCACGACCTGCGGCATGAATTGCTCGGCGTTGAGCCGGTCGCCGCCGCTGTAGATATTGAGCGCCAGCGCCGCGCCGGTGAACCACGCGGTCAGCCCGACCACCGGCAGCGACAGAAAGCCGATCGCCGCCAACTGCCGCAGGATCTGGCGCGGAAACCAGCGCGGGGTCACCGCCGCATAAAGCCCACGCGAAGCAAAATGGGTTATTGCGCCAACTTCCGTCGCCATCCCCAGCGTGGTTCGCCCGATCAGCGCGACCCAGCGCAGGGCGGCGGCGGGCGCGGAACCCGCGCCGTCGCTGTCAATTGCCACTGGCAGCCGCCCCCGCGCCCGATGATGCAGCACTGGCGGCCGGCACCGGGTCGGTGGGATGCGGGCGGATCACTTGCCCGATCAGGCCGAACAGATCGACCGCGCCCTGGGTATTGGCCAGCTCGCCATTGGGCTGGAGGTCATCCTCGGCGCCACCCGGCGTCAGCGCGATATGCGCACCCCCGAGCAGGCCATCGCTAGTGACCTTCGCGGTCGAATCGGACGGCACATGGACATCGCCGTCGAGCGATAATTTCACCACCGCCAAAAAGGTCTTGGGATCGACTCGCACCGACGAGACGCTGCCCACCTTCACCCCGGCCAGGCTGACCTTGGCGCCAGGCTCCAAGCCACCGACATCGCCGAACTTGGCGGTGACGCTATAACCGTCGCCCAGCCGCCCGGCCTGGGCCACGCTCAGCGACCAGACCAGGAACAACGCGGCCAGCGCGAGCACCAGAAAGCCCATCGCGGTTTCGCCCCAGTGCGTGCGCATATCGATATCCTGTCTGTCGTGCCGAAAATCGCGGCTTATCAAGTGTGTGCCGACTCAGCCCCGGCGATGGACTGCGCCGCTCCGGTCAGCCTGCAACTGCGAAATCAGCACATTGATATTGCCGCCGGCATTGTCGATGGTCGAAACGAAGTCCTGTTGCTGCGTAATCGCCAACCACACCCCTTTGACTTGGACGTCGACGACGCGGAGGTTGCCGCCGTTCCCCAATACACGCCATTGCAGCGTTGTCGGGCTCGACATCTTGCCCCCGTACAGCGTGGTGGTGACGATAGTATCGCCGGGCTTACGGATGACCGACCCGTTGACGGTGAATTTTTCGCCATGATAATCGTCGATGCGGCTCTGGTACACGCCTTCGGCATATTCGCGGAACACCTGGGCAAACCGCTGATACTGATCGGGGGTGATGCTCCGCGCATATTTGCCGAGCACGAAACGGGTTACGCGCGGGACATCGACGATTTGATCGATCAAGCCGCGAAAGTTCTGTTCCTTCTGCGCCTTGCCCTCGGGGCGATTGAGGATCGCCAGCACCCGGCTACCCGCAGAAGCGACGAATTGCTCGGCCTGGGCATCGCGCGGTCCGCGCTCCTGCGCCAGCGCCGGCGATGCCATGCCGGGCAGAACAATGGCGGCCATGGCCGAAGCCATCGTCAACGCAGCGACACGAAACAGCGGGCGGGCAAATTGAGGCATGAA
>JAMFSI010000150.1 GCA_026225215.1 Sphingomonas palustris
GGTAGTTACGTGCTTGCTTTACCCAAACTGCGTTTCGCAAAGACTGTGCCGGGCCGCGCCCCCGGGTTTGGTACCGCCAATTTAAGGTCCCCTGGGGGCGGTACCAAACCCGGGGGAGCAGGACGGCACAGGCTCCGAAATTCGCCCTTTCGCGAATTTCGAGAAAGACACGCTGACATGGTCAGCGTCTCAGGCGTGGCCCACCGGCTCGCCGACGCCGCCTTGCTCGGCTTGAGCGGCGAGCTGCTGCATATAGATGCCGTTGAAATCGATCGGATCGAGCAGCATTGGCGGGAAGCCGGCATCGCGCACCGCATCGGCAATGACCCGGCGCGCAAATGGGAACAGCAGGCGCGGGGCTTCGGCGAACATGAAGGCATGCATCTGGGGTTCGTCGAGATAGCGCATGCCGATCAGCCCGGCATAAGTCAGATCGACGATATAAGCGACGCCGGCCTCGGCCTTGGCGTTGATCTGGATCTTCAGCTGGACTTCATGGACCTCGGCCTGGATCGCGCGCGCGGCGATATTGAACTGGACGTCGAGCTGCGGCGGGTCCTGCCACTGGAAGCACTCCGGAGCGTTGGGATTTTCGACCGATAAATCCTTGACATATTGCGAGATAATTCCAGCCGAAGGCGCGGTATCCTCGCCATTGCCGAGATTGAGACTGGAGGTGACGTTGCCTTCCTCGGCCATGGGATATGCTTTCTGCTGCCGGGCGCGCGCTGCGCGGGCCGGATTAAGGATGGGATGGCGCGGCGCCTAGCATCCGGGCGTGGCGGCGGCAATGCTGTTGGGTTGGTTTGCAATTAGCTGCTAATTGGCACCGCGCCAGAAATTCCGGGCCCGGAGCCAGCAGGCCAGCGCAGCTAATTTCGAACCAGGCATCACTATGCGCCAGACTGCCACAAAAATATGGACCGATCGTCATGTCCATGCGTTGTTCATTTGTGTTCGCTACCTATCTCAGGCATTGTAGACCAACCGTCCTTGCGACGGCAGGAAACTGGAAACCTTAAAAGTGACCGTGGAAATCGTCATCTTGGCCATGATTGCCGCCTTTCTCGGGCTTCGGCTCTACTCGGTGCTGGGTCGCCGGGCCGATCATGGCGACGAGCCGGTGCAGAGCCGCTTCGAAGCTCCTCCTGCAGCCAATAACGTCAGCGCCCCCAAGCCCGCTACGCCTGCACCGGTGCGGCTGGCCGAGCGTAGCGCCACGCCGGTCGTGGTCCGGGCGACGAGCGCGGCCAGCGCGCCTTCGTTTCAGCCGGCCGTTGAACGAGGATTGCGCGATATCGCTGCGGCTGATCGCCGTTTCGATGTCCAGGCGTTTCTCGATGGCGCGCGCAGCGCTTATCGCATGATTCTCGAAGCCTTCTGGCGCGGTGACAAGGAAGAACTGGCGCAGCTGTGCGACGCGCATGTCGCCCAGGGGTTCAATGCTGAGATCGATGCTCGTCTTGCCGCCGGCGAAACCGTGGAAAATCGGCTGGTGCGGATCGAGGATGTGGTGATCGTCTCGGCCAGTTATGCGGCGCCGGTCGCCCGCATTACCTTGCGTCTGGTCGCCGATATCGCCGCTGTCACCCGTGACAATAAAGGCAATGTCATCGCCGGATCGCTGGTCGATGCGGTCGAAGTGCAGGATGTCTGGACCTTCAGCCGCAATGTCGGCGCGCCCCATCCCGATTGGCAGCTCGAAGAGACTGACGAAGCCTGAAGTCATTCGGCGTGCTTCGGCCATTTTTCGCTCGGGAAGCTGCGCCTGCTCATGTCTGTGACGGGTCTGGCGTGATGCGCTTCCAGCACAATGCACCAATTGCCGGGGCGCGTTCGTTCGTCGCCACTGCGCTGCTCGTGCTTCTGGCTGCCTGCGGACGGCTCATTCCACCCAACAGCGTTTCGCCATCGCCGAGACACGCTCCCATCGCCGCCCCATCGGCATCGACTTCGGCGGTGGCGCTGGGTGTGACCGCTGGGCCCGATCCGGCCAGGCTCGGCCTCACCGCCGCATCCGCCGGTTCGGCGCTGGTGGCATTCCGGCAAAGCTGCCCGCATCTCGTTTCACGGCCCGATCGCAGCGGGCTGACCCGACCCGCGGACTGGCGGCCGGCCTGCGTGGCGGCGGCCAGTTGGCCAGCCGCGGATGCGGCGGGGTTTTTCACCAGCCAGTTCGAGACCGTTACCGTCGGCAATGGCGCGACTTACGTCACCGGCTATTTCGAACCAGAGATCGCCGGCTCGCGGACGCATCAGCCTGGCTTCGATGTCCCCGTCTACGGCGTGCCCAGCGATCTCGTTCATGCCCATCCGGGCGATGCGCCGGTTAAGTCCAACGGCCAGACGCCGTTCGGCCGCTATGATGAAACCGGCCATTTCGTGCCCTATTACGAAAGAACCGCGATCGAGAATGGCAAGCTTGCCGGGCAGGGGCTGGAAATAGCCTGGGCGGCCGATCCCATCGAATTTTTCTTCCTGCAGATACAGGGGTCGGGTCGGCTGGTGGCGCCGGACGGCAGCGTCATACGCATCGGTTACGCTGCGGATAACGGACAGAATTACACCGGGCTGGGTTCGCTCATGCGCGAGCAGGGGTTGATCGGCACTGGCCCCGGCCAATATCCCGGCTCGATGCAGGGCATCGTCCAATATCTGCGCGACCATCCCGATGCCGGTCGGGCCTTGATGGACCAGAACAAGAGTTGGGTATTTTTTCGCGAAATCGACGGGGATGGCCCGTTCGGTGCGCTGGGCGTGCCGGTGCGCCGGCATGTGAGTCTCGCCGTCGACCCGCTGTTCGTGCCGCTGGGCGCACCGGTATTTTTGTCGCTCGATCGTAGCGTGGCGAACGGGCTGTGGGTGGCGCAGGACACCGGCGGTGCGATCAAGGGGGCCAACCGCTTCGACAGCTTCTGGGGCTCGGGCACGGAAGCCAAGACGATTGCTGGCGGCATGGCCGGTCACGGCTCGGCGCTGGTGCTGGTGCCGAGGGGAACGCTGGCGCGCCTCGGCCTTCGGTGAGGCCGCCGGGGCGCCGCTTGTCGCCCGACGAGGCGGAGCTCTGGGCGCGGGTTGCCAGCACCGTTCGCCCGATCGCGCGGCGCCCGACGGTCGCGCCGGAAGAGGCAGTCTCATCCGCCATCGCCACGCCAGCGATCAAATCGCCGCCCGGCAAACAGCCCAAGCGCGCGCGCCCCGCGCTCGCGGCACCACCGCCGCCGTCTGCTCCCCCGCCTGCCGTCCCCTCGCTCGACCGGAACACGCTCGATGCCTCATGGGATCGCAAACTGGCGCGTGGGCTGGTCGGCCCCGACTTCACGCTCGATCTCCACGGCGCTTCGCTCGATAGCGCTTATAGCCGCCTCGATCACGGCCTGACGCTGGCGCTCGCTCAGGGCGCGCGGCTGGTGCTGGTCATCACCGGGCGGTCGCGCGGGCACGTCGATCCCGCCGATCGCGGCAGCCGGCGCGGCGCGATCCGCGCCAAATTCCTCGACTGGCTGACGCATGGCAGCCACGCCTCGCGGATAGCCGCAGTGCGTCCGGCGCACCCCCGTCACGGCGGGCCGGGAGCGGTGTATATTGTGCTGCGAAAAGCCAAATAGCCGTGTCTGCGGCATCGGACGCAGGCCGATAAAACTGGGTATCGCTGTGCTTTCCAACTGGCAAAACCGGGGCCGCTCGCTATCGTGCGCCAAAATCGGGAGTTCTAAATGACCACGAAATCTGCGAAAACGGCCCTTGTGGCCGCTGCGCTGCTCTGCTGCGGCGTGGCCGCATATGCTGCTGCGCCGACGGAAACCATCGCTGCACGGCAAGCCAATTTCAAGGAAATCGGCAAGGGGATGAAGGCGGTTATCGACCAGATCAAATCGCCGACGCCTTCGCTGGACGCGATCAAGGCGGGAGCGGCCGCCATCGATCAGGGTGCGCCCAAAGTTGCCGGCTACTTCCCGAAAGGGACCGGCCCGGAAGCTGGGGTGAAGACCGGGGCATTGCCCGCGATCTGGCAGAAGCCTGCCGAGTTCAAGACCGATACGGCGAAGTTCGTGCAAGCGGCGGCGGCGTTGCGCGCGGCGGCCAACAGCGGCAATATCGATGCGGTGAAGGCGAAGTTCATGGAACTGGGCGGCACTTGCAAGGAATGCCACCAGAACTTCCGCGCCCGCGAAAATTGATGCGCTTGGGTAAGCGCCGGGGGGCGAGCGCGCGGTGAGCACTGTCTGGAAGCGGGCAGGGGGCGTGTTCCTGGTGGTGGCGCTGATCGCTGCCGCAGCGTTCTGGCGCTATTACGATAAAGACCTGCGCTATTGGCAAGAGACTAACGATGCCACGATCGAGGCCGATCAGGTCACGATCAGTTCGCGGCTGGCGGGCTATGTGCGCCAAGTGCTCGTCGACGATAACCAGACGGTGGGAAAAGGCGCGCTGCTGGTCGAAATCGAACCCGACGATTACCAGACCCGGCTGGCCACCGCTGACGCCGATATTGCCTCGGCGGTCGCCGCGCGCGCGCAGGAGCAGGCTGCGGGAGCCGAGGCCAAGGCGGCTGTTGCCGCCGCCGAAGCCGATCTGCAGGCCGCCCGGACGAGCTTCGATTATGCTAAGCGTGAAGCGGAACGCTATCGCCCGCTGGTGGAAAAGGGCGCCGAACCCGCAGCAACCTTGTCTCAGCTCACCACCAATCGCGACCGCGCCGCCGCCGATGTCGCCGCGCGCCAGGCGGCTGTGGAAGAAGCGCACCGACGCATCGATACCATTGCCGCGCAAGGCGCTCAGCAGGCCGCGCATGAACAATCGGCGCGGGTCCAGCGTCAGGCGGCTGCCCATGACCTGGCCGCCACGCATCTCGTTGCGCCGATCGCCGGGCGGATCGCCGGGCGGAGCGTGCGGGTCGGGCAATTCGTCCAGCCGGGTGTGCGGCTGTTGACCATCGTCCCCGAGCAGGATCTCTATGTCGTCGCGAATTTCAAGGAAACCCAGGTGGGGCTGATGCGGCCTGGCCAGCCGGTGTCGGTGCGCGTCGATGCGCTGCCGGGTGTCGAGTTCCACGGGCAAGTCGCCAGTATCACGCCGGGTACGGGCGCCAATTTTTCCCTGATCCCGCCGCAGAACGCCACGGGTAATTTCACCAAGGTCATCCAGCGCGTGCCGGTGCGGATTCGCATTGCCGCAGGGCCGGCGGCGCGGCGGGTGCTGGCGCCCGGCCTGTCGCTGGAGGTCGAGGTGGATACCCGCGCCGCCGCAGGCGACCTTGATGCGATCCGCGCTGAACAGGAACATGCCGCCAGCGCCGGGTCGTCGGCGACGCCAGGGCAGTGAGTACAAGCGCGCTAGCGGCGCCGGTCGAACTGAAGCCTGCGCCCGAACGCGCCAGCGCCGCCGACTGGCTGGCGGTGGTGGCGGGCACGCTGGGCGCGTTGATGGCGCTGCTCGATACGTCCGTGGTCAACGCGTCGCTGCCGGTGATCCAGGGCGAGATCGGCGCCACCCCGAGCGAGGGAACCTGGATCGGCACGGCTTATCTTGTCGCCGAAATCGTCGTCATTCCGCTGACCGCGTGGCTGGAGCGACTGCTGGGAATGCGGCGATTGCTGCTCGGGGGGGCGTTTTTCTTCACGCTGTTTTCGGTGATTTGCGGCTCGGCGCCCGATCTCACGGTGATGATCCTGGGCCGCGTCGGCCAGGGGCTGGCGGGCGGCGTGTTGATCCCGTCAGGGCTGACGATCGTCGCCCGGCGCTTGCCGCCCGCGCAGCAGACCGTCGGTCTGGCGCTGGTAGCGGTGGCGGCATTGATCGGCCCGGCTACCGGGCCGGTGCTGGGCGGCTGGCTGACCGAGAATTACACCTGGCACTATGCCTTCTTCATCAATGTGCCGATCTGCGCGATGCAGGCGACGCTGCTGCTGCTGGGGGTGGCGAAGACTCCCGGCGATTGGCACGAACTATCCCAGGCCGACTGGATCGGGATCTTGGGCATGGTGATCGGGTTGGGTGCGGTCACGACGCTGCTCGAGGAAGGCCACCGCGAGCTGTGGTTCGAATCGCCGCTGATCTGGAAGCTGGCGGGGCTTAGCCTGTTGGGCTTCGGTCTGATCGCGCTGGGCCAGATCGGTGCCAAGCGCCCGGTGATCCGCCTTGCCTTGCTGGGCAATTGGAGTCTCACGGCATCGCTGCTGGTCATGACCGTCGTCGGACTGCTGCTGTTCGGCGGGCTGTATGTCGTGCCGCAATACCTCGCTGCCGTGGCCGGATATAACGCGCTGCAGGCGGGCGAAGTGTCGTTCATCGGCGGGCTGGTAGCGATTCCCACGGCGTTTCTCTATCCGGCTGCGGTAGACCGCATCGATATTCGCTGGATGATCGGCCTCGGTATGGTGCTGATCGCCGTGGGCAGCTCGCTGGTCAGTCATATGTCCGCCGATGCTTCGGGCGGCGAGTTTACGCTGACGCAAATCCTGATGGGGATGGGCACGACCTTCTGCGCGCTGCCGTTGCAACAGATCGTGATATCCTGCGTCAGCATCGAGGATTCGCCCGAGGCCAACAGCCTGATGTCGGTGGCGCGCAATCTCGGCGGATCGCTGGGGCTGGCGGGGATCGCCAGTTTTCAGGACCAGCGCTTCGATTTCCACCACGCGCAGCTGAGTTCGGCGGTCAGCGCCAATGATCCCCAAGTCCAGACGCAGATGCAGCAGACCGCTGGCTTATTCGGCCCGGGATCGGATGGGCTGACTTCGGCGTATCAGTTGATGGACGGGCAAGTTTCGCTGCAGGCTTTGGTGATGACCTTTAACGATATGTTCCTGGCCTTTGCGATTCTGGGGCTGATCGCCCTGCCGCTGGTACTGTTCCTGAAGCCGCTCCAGCCCGGCGCCGCGCCGATGCCGGTGCATTGATGGCCAGACGGATTATCCTGATGGCGGTGCTGGCGCCGATAGCGGCCTTGGCCGGCTGCATGTCCGGACCCAATTATGCGCCGCCGCCATCGCCGCCCGCTTTGCAGAGCCACGGCTTTTTGCGCGGCGGTGCCGATGCTTCCGCCGAACCGCCGTTGGCGCGCTGGTGGGAAGGGCTGGGCGATCCGCAGCTTTCCGGCTTGATCGCGCGTGGGCTGGCCGATGCGCCGACGCTGGTCGCAGCAGAGGCCCGGTTGCGCCAGGCGCGGGCCGGCAATGCCGGTGACCGGGCCGGGCTGCTGCCGACGCTGGGGCCCTCGGCGCTGTATGCCAAGGCGCATCTGCCGGGAGAAGCGCTGGGCGGCTCTTCGGGTGACATCGATCTGTTCAACGTCGGCTTCGATGCCCAGTGGGAGCTCGATTTGTGGGGCGGCAAGCGCCGCACCGTGGAAGCGTCGAAGGCAGAAGCCGGAGCCGCAGCGGCAAGGCTGGCCGATGCGCAAGTCAGCCTCTCCGCCGAAATTGCGCGTCGCTACATCGATCTGCGCGCGCGGCAGAGTGGCCTGGTGTTGCTGGCGCAGCGCGAAGACCTCGATCATCAGCTGCTGATCCTCGCCCGCGAGCGTTTTGCCGGTGGTACTGCCGCGCATCAATCGGTCGAGGCGGCGGAGGCGCAATGGGAAGGGACACAGGCCGATCAGGCGCAGGCGCGGGCCGAAGTCACCGCGTTGCGCGATGGGCTGGCGGTGCTGGTCGGCGCGGTGCCGGGCGCGCTCGACGATCTGCCGAGCGGCGCAATCCCGTTGCCGCCGGCGCAATTGGTGGTGGGCGATCCGGCGGGAATGCTGGGACGGCGTCCGGACATTCGCGTGGCCGAGCGCAAATTCGCTGCCGCGCACGCCCGCATCGGCGTCGAAGTGGCGCAGCGTTATCCGCAAGTATCGCTGATGGGCATCCTCGGAGTCGGCGGCAGCAGCGCCAGCGATCTTTTCGACTCGGCGCAGATTTCGACGATCGCGCTGCCCCGGCTGACGTGGAATTTCATCGACTTCGGGCGCACCGCCGCCGCCGTGCGCGGTGCTCGCGCCGGCAGCGACGCAGCGCTGGCGGATTATCACGCGGCGGTGCTTTCGGCGCTGCAGGATGCCGAAAGCGCGCTTGGTCGCTATGGTGCGGCGCGGATCGCGGCGGGAGACGCCATGGCCCAGGCGTCGCATGCCCGGGCCATCGCCGCGCTCCAGACGATGCGCGCCCATGCCGGCACGCTGGCCGCAGCCGATGCGATCGCTGCCGACCGCCAGGCGCTCGATGCATTGCAAGCCGAGGAACAGGCCCGCGCGGCGATGACGCAAGCCTATGTTGCCGTGGCAAAGTCGCTGGGGCTGGGCTGGAATGCGCCGCCCGCGCATGTCTTGAACCGGCAGTAGCCCGCCATCGCTTTGTCCGATTCGGTCAAGCGCTTACCCCGACAAAGGCGTTAGTCAGGACCCAAGCGCCGCTCACCGGTGAAGAACGGTGGCAGATGGGAGAATTCGGGATGGATGCCAGCAGCGAGATCCGCGAATATATCGATCGCGCGCAAATCCGGGAATGCCTGATCCAGCTGGCGCGGGGCGAAGACCGCCGCAATGCCGCACTGATTTCGGCCAGCTATTGGCCCGATTCCGTGACCGACTATGGCGTGTTCAAGGGTGATTTCGCGGCCTATCTCGCTTGGGTCGTGCCGGGCGCCGATGCCATCACCAATACCCAGCATGTGCTGGGGCAAAGCTATATCGACTACGCCGACGATCACGCCAGCGCCGAAACCCAGGTCATTTCCTATCACCGCGTCGATATTGGCCAGGGAGACGAAAACGCCGGCGAACAGGATACCTGCATCGGCGGGCGCTATCTCGACCGCCTGGAAAAGCGCGATGGCCAGTGGCGGATCGCCAGCCGCATCATGCTCTACGACTGGTACCAGGACTGGGGCAAGGCGATCGACTGGTCGCAAGGCGTAATGGGGCTGCCGTTCAGCGAAGAATGGTTCTCGGGCCGCGCCAAGGGCGATTATAGCGAGACGTTTTTCAAATAGAAGCCCTGACCGGGGATTAGCGGGAGAACACAGATGGCAGCATTGACCGGGAAGGTCGCCGTGGTCACGGGAGCCAGCCGCGGCATCGGCCGAGGTGTCGCGCTGGTCCTGGCCGAGCAAGGCGCTACCGTCTATGTCACCGGTCGCGCCGTAACCGAAGGCAGCTATTACCTGCCCGGCACGGTGGGCGCGACCGCCGCCGAATGCAGCGAGCGCGGCGCGGCAAGCGGCGGGCGCGGCATCGCCGTGGCTTGTGACCATGCCGATGATGACGCGGTGGCGGCGCTGTTTGCGCAAGTGAAGCGCGATCAGGGCCGGCTCGATATCCTCGTCAACAATGCCTTCCTGCTCTCGGACGATTTGCTCGACGGCAAGCCGTTCTGGGAAAAACCGCTGTCCAATCTCGAAATGTGGGACGTGGGCATCAAGTCCAACTATGTCGCGGCCTGGCACGCGGCGCAGATCATGGTGCCGCAGAACAGCGGGCTGATCGTGGCGATTTCCGGATTTGCCGCAGTGACTTACACTTATGGCGTGATCTTCGGGACGTCGAAATCGGCAGTGGACCGGATGGCTCGCGACATGGCGATCGAACTCGAGCCGCACGGCATCGCCTCGCTCGCCATATGGCAGGGGCTGACCCTGACCGAAAAAGCCAAGCACAATCTCGCGGCGATGGGCGACAAGATGACCAAGTCGATCACTAACATGACCGGCAGCACGGTCGAACACCCTGGCCGGGTGATCGCGGCGCTGGCGGGCGATCCGGAGATCATGAAACGCTCAGGGGGAGAGTTCATCACCACCGAACTGGCGCAGGAATATGGCATCACCGATGTCGATGGCTCGGTCATTCCCTCGGCCCGGGCGACGCGCGGCTCGCCGATCTGGGAGCCGATTTCCAAGGTGAATTATCGTGGCCGTTGAGCAACTCAGCCCGGAGCGGTTGGCAAGGCTGGAACGCCTCGCCGATGAAATGGATATTCGCGATTGCCTCACTCGCTTCAGCCGGGGCATGGATCGCTTCGATCGCGAGACGTACCGCTCGGCCTTCCACCCCGATGCGGAGACTGCGGCGGGGCCATTCGTCGGCAATGCCTGGGATTGCTACGAATGGGCGATGCCGATGCATGAGGTTGGGCAAATCCTGACGCATCACGATTTGCTCAACATCACGATCGATATCGATGGCGACACCGCGCATAGCGAAACCTATTACCTGTTCGTCGCGCGCAACTGCGATGAATCGGTGTGGATGGCGGGCGGGCGCTATGTCGACCGTCTGGAGCGGCGCGCCGGCGAATGGAAGATCGCCTTGCGCACCAATTTCATCGAATGGGGGTGCTTGCCGCCGGCGATGCCGTTTCCCTTCGGCGATGTCCCCGATATTGCCGGCAATGGCGTGTCGGCGCGCGACCGCAGCGATCCATCCTACGCCCGTCCGCTGACCAATCGCCGCGCTCCTTTCACTCCAGGAGCCTGAGATGGGTAGTCTTAAAGGTAAAGTTGCCGTCGTCACCGGAGCAAGCCGGGGGATTGGCAAAGGCATTGCGCTGACCTTGGCCGAGGCGGGTGTCATCGTCTATGTTACAGGGCGAACTTTGGCGGCGGGGGGGCATGTCTTGCCCGGCTCGCTGGAGGAAACCGTAGCCGAATGCGCGCAGCGCGGCGGCACCAATGGCGGCAAGGCGATCGCTGCGGCACTCGATTTGCAGGACGATGCGGCGATCACCGCGCTGTTCGATCGGGTGCGGAGCGAGCAGGGCCGCCTCGATATCCTGGTCAACAATGCCATGGCGATCCCACCGGAAATGACCGAGCGCGTCGGCTTCTGGGAAAAGCCGCTGAGCAATTGGGAAATCTTCGACACCGGCGTGCGTGCGGCCTTTATCGCCGCGAGTGCGGCGGCGCGGATCATGGTGCCGCAGCGCTCGGGCCTGATCGTGGCGCTGTCGGGCTATGTCGGCGTGACCTACACCTATGATGTGATCTTCGGCACCACCAAGACCGCGACTGACCGGATGACGCGCGACATGGCCGTCGAACTCGCCCCGCATCAGGTCGCCGCGCTGTCGCTGTGGCAGGGCTTTACCTATACCGAGCGGGCGCAGGAAAACCTGCGTACCGTGCCGGGCATGGCGGCGCAGCTCAACGCTGCGGCGGGCAGTTCGCCCGAGTTTCCGGGCCGGGTGATCGCTGCACTGGCGCAGGATCCGGCGATCATGGCGCGTAGCGGCGGCAGCTTCATAAATGCCGAATTGGCGGCGGAATACGGCGTCAGCGATATCGATGGCCGGATGATCGTATCGCTGCGCGAGACGCGCGGATCGCCGATCTTTGGACCGATTCAGCAGGTAGATTATACAGGGCTGCGCTAATCGCGACCCAAAGGATTTTTCCCCGTCTGTCCTGAGCTTGTCGAAGGATTGTCCTTCTTTTCTACGGCTTACGGAAAAAGCACGGCAGTGCTTCGACAAGCTCAGCACGGACGAATAGTTTTTTAGTCA
Organism: Sphingomonas palustris; assembly: GCA_026225215.1. Classification (GTDB taxonomy): domain Bacteria; phylum Pseudomonadota; class Alphaproteobacteria; order Sphingomonadales; family Sphingomonadaceae; genus Novosphingobium; species Novosphingobium palustris. Next base: position 11,487 of record JAMFSI010000150.1, read on the forward strand.
CTATACCTGGGGTATTGGCGCTGGCTTTAGAGCGCCGCCCTAAGCCTCTTCTGCGCCTGTGTCCTCATCCCCACGCACCGCCCGCAGCATCTGCGTAAATTGGCGAATGTCATCTTCGCTGTAATTGCGCAGATTGGCATGGATGATCATGGAAATGGCGTTGCGGATCTGGAGGCAGGCGGCTTCGCCGGCGGCGGTCAGGGCCAGTTCGGAGCGTCGGCGATCCTGCTGGCCGGGTCTGGCGACGATCAGTCCGGCTTCGGTCAGCCGGAGCAGCTCGGCGGTGATCAGGCTGCGGCCGACGGCGAGCACGGTACTCAAATCGGTGGGATGGACCAGACCGTTCGAGATCAGGTTCAGTATCCAGGCGCCGCGCGGGCCAAGATCGTAGCGCTCGGTTACGTCCCAGGTGCCGCGCTTGAGCGGACGGCTGGCAAAGGCCAGCCCCTCGGCCAGCAAACCCAGCTCGCCCCAGTTCAATCGGCCCGGAGCACCGGCTGAATCGGCGCGCGATCTCGCTTGGGCGCCGTGTTTCAGCTTGAGCAGGATATCCTCGCGCTTATCCTTGCCGGTTGTGGTTTTGTCCTTGCTCAAAGCGGTAGCCCCTTCATGCCACCTGCAATAGCGAGGCCAGATGCTTTCGCCCAGCCTGTTCGATAGGGTTAGTGCCTGATGTGAAATCCGCAAAAGAGCGGATTTCTAAGTCGGTGCCGCCCCGGCTTGCGCCCCCGGCCCAACCGCCCACAGGGTACCTTGACTGGGTGGTGCCAACCCGGGGGAGCGGGCCGGCACCGACGATCCGAAACGAAGTTTCGGATCGGACACTCAGCCGTTAGCGGCCTTCGCTCGTTTGGGGATCA
>JAMFSI010000024.1 GCA_026225215.1 Sphingomonas palustris
CAAATTACCACGGTTGCGGATCGCGCTCTGGGCCATCTCGGCAAACCGCTGCAACAACAGAGGCAACGTCACTTCGACCCGGACATGATCATCGGCGACATCGACATGACCCGACGCCGCCTGCCCCAGCGCACGCACGCGGAAGATCATGCGATCGCCCTCCCATCGCTCTTCATCGACATTCAGCATCGGGACACTGGAAGCCGCGCGCGTCAGCCCAGCCTTCAGGCGGCGCGCTGCTTCTTCCCGGCCAAGCTGATGCGGTATCGAAACGATGAGCGGTGCGGGCATCGAAAATTCTCCCTGAGAACCAAACGAATGTAGTTCCACTGAGCTGAAATAAAAGAGCACGGGCGACAGCGATCCAAAAGATGGAACTTTAGCAGTTCCCACTCGTTTCTTAGTTCGAAGGCAGCGCAACAGGTGCCGACTGCCGGGCTGGAGGAGTTTTGTATGTCTATTGGAACAATCATCCTAATTATTCTCGTGATCGCCCTGCTCGGCGGCTTCAGCGGCATCGGCGGCGGGCCGTTTTACGGCACCGGCTATTACGGCGGTGGCGGTCTCGGCCTCGTCGTGGTGATCCTGCTGATTCTGTTGCTGCTCGGCAGGTTGTAAGCGACGACGTTTCATTGCGCATCGAACACGTCCGCCTTGAGAGGACGCCGATCAAGACCCGCACCACCGTCATACCCCGCGAAAGCGGGGTATCCAGTATGCCGCGACGTCGCGGCTTAATCCAGCGCTCTGGAATACTGGATCACCCGCTTTCGCGGGTGATGACGGTTGGGACGGCAGCACGCCGACATCACTTCTGCGCCGCCAGCTTCTTCATCGCCGCCTTGATCGATGACGCCGCATCGTCATAGCCGTCCCACGCCTTGGTCCTGACGAGCAGCGCCGGCACGGTACGCACCGTAAAGCGCTTCGGATCGAGATCGCCCTTCACCTGCGCCCATGTCAGCGGCATCGAGACCGTGGCGCCCGGGCGCGCCCGTGGCGACAGCACCGCGACCGCCGTCGCCAGCCGATCGTTGCGCAGATAATCCAGGAAAATCTTTCCCTTGCGCAGCTTCTTCGACATGTTGAGCAGATAGCGCTCGGGATCTTCCGTGGCCATCCATTGGCAAACGCCCTGCGCGAAAGCCTTTGCATCCTTCCACGTCACGCTCTCCTTGGCCCCGTGCAATAGCGGCGTCACCACGTGAAGCCCCTTGCCGCCGGTGGTCTTGCAAAAGCTCTCCATGCCGAGCGCGGTCAGGTGCTGCCGCATGTCCTTGGCCGCCTCGACAACTTCGGTGAAATCGACATCCGGCGCGGGATCGAGATCGAACACCAGCCGCCCCGGCACGTCAGGCGCATCCGGCGCGCAATTCCAGGGATGCAGTTCGAGGCCGCCGATCTGCGCCACCGCGGCGAGACCCTCGACACGGTCGATCTGCAGATAGGGTTTGCGATCGCCGGAGACCTTGACGAGTTCGAGCAGCTTCGACGTTCCCGTCATCGCATGGCGCTGAAAGAACGTCTCGCCGTTGATGCCGTCGGGC
>JAMFSI010000151.1 GCA_026225215.1 Sphingomonas palustris
CCGCGGAAACCATCTTGGCCAGCGCCCATGTGCGGACGCACCCAAAGGCCGGACATATGGACGCAAGCGATTAGATCAAATCACTGTGAACGCCTTGCAGGGAGGGGGCCGTCCACATATGGTATTAGATCCGGCCAAGCGCAATTAGCAAAGCCACGACGACCAAGATAAGCTGCGTCAACATCGACGTCATCGCGCCGATGGAACGGCCTGCCTTGAAGCCCTCAGCGTCCATGCCAAAGCCATGGGCAACCCGGCCGAGCAGGAAGACCGCACCTAAAGGCGCCAACCAAATGCCGCCTTTGCCGGCCATTTCCACCAAGCCGAACAGCAGCAAGGTGATCGGCACATTTTCGATGAAGTTGGCCTGCGCGCGCATCCGGCGGATGATCGCGTCTTCCCCGCCATCGCCGACCCATACCTTGAGCGAATTACGGACCTGGCCGATGCGGACCATCAGCCAGATGTTCAGCACGATGGCCGCTGCCGTCAGGCACAGTGTGGTTTGCAAAATCATGAGCTATCCCCTCTTTATATACCAAAGCGCTGAGATGTTTGCGCATCCCGCGCTGAGAAATGATTAGACGTCACACAAGCTGAGTAGGTTGCAGCGCCTATGGCGGTCTGGTGCTTGCAACGCACGCTAAATCCGCTATAGGCGCGCCTTCGCCGCCGCCCAGTACCCGGATGCTTGGCGCGTGATGACAAAAGCGGGAATCGTTTTTGTCAGGAAATCACGCGACAATTAAACCAGAGCACGCGCGTTTCGGGCAGCGTTATTGTTAGTATCGATCATTTTCAGGAACAGGTGCCGAAATGGCTGTCCCCAAAAGAAAAACTTCGCCCTCCCGCCGGGGCATGCGCCGCAGCCATGACGCGCTGAAGGTGGAAGCATTCCACGAATGCGGCAATTGCGGCGAGCTGAAGCGCCCGCATAATCTGTGCCCTTCGTGTGGTCATTATAACGGCCGGCAGATTCTCGGCGCGAACGCCAACTGATTCTAACGGGGTTCGCGACACGGTTACGAGGGGGGAACGTCAATGAGTCTGCCGCGTATCGCTGTGGATGCGATGGGCGGCGACGAAGGCGTGCGCACGATGATTTCGGGCGCGGCGCTGGCTCGCCGAGAACATGAGGCGTTCAAATTCCTGCTGGTGGGCGATCAAGCCCGGATCGCGCGTGCGCTCGACAAGCATCCCAATCTGCGCGCCGCTTCCGAAATTCTCCATTCCGATGATGTCGTCAGCGGCGACGAAAAGCCCAGCCAGGCTTTGCGCCGCGCCAAGACGACCTCAATGGGCATGGCGATCAATGCCGTAAAGGTCGGCGATGCCGGTGCCGCGATCAGCGCTGGTAACACCGGCGCGTTGATGGCCATGGCCAAGCTAGCGCTGCGTACCATGCCGGGCATCGATCGGCCGGCACTGGCGGCGCTGCTGCCGACGCTGGGCGATACCGATCTGGTCATGCTCGACCTTGGCGCCAATACCGAATGCGATGCCCGCAATCTCGTGCAATTCGCGATCATGGGCGCGGCCTATTCCGCCATCGCCACCGGGCGGACGGAGCCGCGCGTGCGCTTGCTCAATATCGGCAGCGAGGAAACCAAAGGCACCGAAACGCTGCACGACGCGGCGAGCCAGCTGAAAGCTGCAGCGGGTGATCTGGCGTTGTCGTTCGACGGCTATATCGAGGCGGACAAGCTGTGCCGCGGCGATGTCGATGTCGCGGTGTCGGACGGCTTTTCCGGCAATATTGCGCTGAAAGCGGTGGAAGGCACGGCGCGTTTCGTCGCCGATCTGCTGCGCCGCAGTTTTTCCAGCTCGCTGCGTTCGAAGTTCGGCTTTCTGATTTCGCGCCCGGCCACCGAGCTGCTGCGGCATCATCTCGATCCCAATAACCATAATGGCGCGGTATTTCTGGGGCTGGGCGGCATTGTCGTCAAAAGCCACGGCAGCGCCAGCGCGCTGGGCGTCGCCAATGCCATCGGGCTGACCGCGCGCCTGCTGGAGGAAAACCTGACCGAACGCATTACCGCCGACCTCGCTCGGCTGGGCACGCATCATCTGCGCCGCAAATCGACTGCTGCCCCGCAATCTCCGGCTTCGCCTTCGACCATAGAGACCGCCAAGTGACTGATTCCGCAGGCGTGCGCCGCTCGGTGATTCTCGGCACGGGATCGGCGTTGCCGGTCCGCTCGGTCAGCAATGCCGAGCTGGCAACCCAGCTCGACACCAGCGACGAGTGGATCGTCACCCGCACGGGCATCCGCAGCCGGCATATCGCCGGCGAAGGTGAAACCACCTCTTCGCTGGCCACGGCGGCGGCGCGTGCGGCGCTGACCGCAGCCGGGGTCGAGGCCAGTTCCATCGATCTGATCGTGCTGGCCACGGCGACGCCCGACCAGACCTTTCCCGCCACCGCGACGATCGTGCAGCAGCAGCTCGGTTGCCTCGGCGGCATCGCCTTCGATGTCGCTGCGGTGTGCTCGGGCTTTCTTTATGCACTGGGCGTTGCCGATTCGATGCTGCGTTCGGGGATGGCCAAGCGCGCGCTGGTGATCGGCGCGGAAACGTTCAGCCGGATCCTCGATTGGGAAGACCGCGCGACTTGCGTGCTGTTTGGCGATGGCGCGGGCGCGGTCGTGCTGTCGGCGCAGGACAACGAAGCAGCCGATGCGCCCGGCATCCTTGCTACGCGGCTCCACGCCGACGGAACGCATAATCAGCTGCTGTTCGTCGATGGCGGACCTTCCACCACCGGCACCGTCGGCAAACTGCGGATGAAGGGCAAGGAAGTCTTCCGCCATGCCGTCACCAATCTGTCCGCGGTGCTCGGCGAGGTCATGGATGACGTCGGCATGAGTCCCGACGACATCGATTGGCTGGTCCCGCATCAGGCCAATGCCAGGATTCTCGAAGCGACGGCGCGCAAGCTCAACATGTCACCCGACAAGGTGGTCATGACCGTCGATCGCCATGCCAATACATCGGCGGCTTCGGTGCCGCTGGCGCTCGACGCAGCGGTGCGGGATGGCCGGATCAAGCCGGGGCAACTGGTCATGCTGGAAGCAATGGGCGGCGGTTTCACCTGGGGAGCCAGCCTCGTGCGGATGTGATCTGGTGGCTGTGGCTTCGTCCGCGCCAATTGCGCCTCGCTGGCGGCAAGGGGCGGTATCGGGAAAACATGGTGCCCGATTGCCAAAGTGCTTATTTTGTATATAGTTCCGACTCGGTTGTGAGCAGATGGATCGGGACAGCATGCGCTCCATGAAGACACTTACTCGCGCTGATCTTGCCGAGGCGATTAATCGCCGGCTGGGCTTGTCCCGGTCGGAATCGCTGGCGATGGTGGAATCCATCCTCTCGCTGATGGGCGATGCGCTGGCCGATGGCGAGAATGTGAAAATCTCCGGATTTGGCACGTTCCTGCTCCGCGACAAGACCGAGCGTGTCGGGCGTAATCCCAAGACCGGGATCGAGGTTCCGATCACCCCGCGTCGAGTGCTGACGTTTCGCGCCAGCAAGATGCTGAAGGAGCGTGTTGCCAAGGTATGAATGACGATATTCCCCTAGGCACAGGCCAGCAGCTACCGCTGGACGAGCGCCCGGCAGAGGTGGTCGATGCGAGCAGCGCGCCCGCTTCAGGCTTCGACGATCGAAAGGCGCCGGGCGCGTTTCGCACGATTGGCGAAGTCGCGCAGGCGCTCGGCATCCGCCAGCATGTCCTGCGCTACTGGGAAGAGCATTTTCCGATGCTGCGCCCGGTCAAGCGCAGCGGCAACCGCCGCTATTATCGGCCGGAGGACGTCCAACTCGTCGCTACCATCGATCGGCTGGTCCATCACCAGGGCTATACGCTGCGCGGTGCGCGTTTAGCACTGGAACAAGCCGGACAGACTTCGACGCCTCGTCAGGATGCGGCACGGAACAAAACTTCTGCGCCTTCCGCCCGCACGCTGCCAAGCCTGCTTGAACTGGTGGACGATAATGCCCGTCTGGTCGGCGAATTGATGGCTATCCGTGCTACGCTGGCATCGGTTCTCGAAGCCTGAACAAGTCGCATGATTAATTCGGATAGCTAGTCCGGCTTGCCGGGCCCCAGCGCGGGGTCCAGATCACGCGGCCGCGACAGATGGACGAGCTTGGCGCGATCCTGCTGGAGATCGGCCCAATGTTCGATATCCAGCTTCAGCACCGCGAAGGCGGCGGTCGGAAATTTCTCTTCGACTTCATCGCGCAATGGGCTGGTGCCGTCATCGGGAACCAGATCGAAAATCAGATCTTCGAGGCCAGGATTATGGCCTGACATCAACACAGCTTTGATATCGTCGCCCTGCTCGCGCAACAGGTCGAACAAGGTCGCCGAACTGGCCAGATAGATCCGCCGATCCCAATTGATCGCATAGCGCAAGCGCCCGCCGCCGGGTGAGTTCGCCGTGGCAATCTCCAGCGTTTCGCTGGTCCGCACTGACGGCGAGGCCAGTATCCGGTCCCAGCGCAGCCCGTGCTCCTGGCACCATTCGCGGATATGGTCGCCCATGATCGCCGCGCCCTTGCGCCCGCGCGCATTCAGCGGGCGATCGAAATCGCGCGCGCGCGGATCATGCCAATCGGACTTGGCATGGCGGAACAGGCCCAAGGTTTTCATCGGAAAATTTTCATGATTCGGCACCGGCCCCCGACGAATGCATGGAGTGTTTCGAGCCAGATGGAATCATCTGGCGACTCGGAAATCACGACCAAACAATAAATTTCTAGAGTCTTTCCGGCTCATCTTGAACCGGAAAGACTCCAGCAGGCCGCTCAGAAACACCGCTCGCTACACGATGTAAAGCCTCGTCCAGCGTCACCCGATGAATTGGGGTGGCGGGCGGAAATGCCGATAGCAGCCGCGACGGAAAAGCCGCCGACAGCACCACGAAAAATCCGCGATCGTCGCGGCTGCGGATCAAGCGACCGAAGGCTTGCGCCAGTCGGGCGCGGATGATGCGGTCGTCGTGCGCCTGTCCGCCCGCAGGATGCGCCATGCGGCGGGCGCGGTGCAGGATCGACGGCTTGGGCCAAGGCACTTGCTCCATGATCACCAACCGCAGCGAATGACCCGGCACGTCCACCCCATCGCGCAAGGCATCGGTGCCGAGCAGCGAAGCGCGCGGATCATCGCGGAAGATATCGACCAGGGTGCCGGTATCGATCGGGTCGACATGCTGAGCGTAAAGCGGCAAGCCTTCGCGGGCCATGCGATCGGCGATGCGGCCATGGACTGCGCGCAGCCGCCGGATCGCGGTGAACAGCCCCAATGCACCGCCGCCCGAGGCCTCGATCAAGCGGCCATAAGCCCCGGCCAGCGCGGGAATATCACCCTTGGCGACATCGGTGACGATCAGCACTTCGGCCTGGACCGCGTAGTCGAACGGGCTGTCGAAGGAAGCGAGACGCGGGACGATATCGGCATGGCCGGCGCCGCTACGAGCGATGGCGCTGTCCCAGCCTGCAGATCCGTCGCTGGTCGGCGATTCGCCATCGCGCAGCGAGGCGCTGGTCAGCATCACGCCATGCGCCGGGGCCAATACCGTCGCGGCGAAAGGCTGCATCGGGTCGAGCCAGCGGCGGTGCAGCCCGACATCGAATTCGCGCCCGTCCGAGCGATCGACCGCCAGCCAGTCGACGAACTGCGGGTCGGCGGCGCCGCCCATCCGCGCCAGCAGGCTTTCCCAGGCGGCAAGCAGATCGATGCGCCAACCCAGCGACAGCCGCGCGCCTTCGATCCGCGCTCTTCCGGGGCCGTCGAGCCAATCGGGCGGCTCGCTGAGCAGCGCTTCCAGCCTGACTCCCAACCGCATCAGCGGCTGGCGGAGCGCGGCCAACGCTGCCCCAGCCGCGACGGCGCGTTCGATGAAATCGCCGTCGAGTTGCGCCGCTTCGGTTTCGAGCCCGTAGCCGGCGTCCTGCCCGCCGCTTTCGTCACGGGCGTAAGCCATGGCGCGCACCGCACCGAGCAGTTCCTCGAGCGGCCCCGATGGCGCATTCTCGTGCAATCGTTGCAGCCAGCCATCGCCGGGCAGCGCTTCGGCGGCGTGACGGGCAGCGGCAATCGCGCGCTCGCCGGCTTCGTCATAGGAAGCGACATCGGCGAGCCGCGCCGACAGCCCGCGCCGCCGCCCCTTCGAGCCTTTTTCGGGGCCGATCACCCAGCGGCGCAGCTCGATCGTCTCGGCCCCGGTCAGCGCCGCGGCAAAAGTCGCATCGGCGGCTTCGAATACATGATGGCCTTCGTCGAAGATGATCCGCGTCGGGCGGGCGGCGGCATCGCGGCCGCGCGCGGCATTGACCATCACCAGCGCATGATTGGCGATCACCAGATCGGCCTGGGCGCTGTCTCGCGCAGAGCGTTCGATGAAGCATTTGCGGTAATGCGGGCAGCCGGCATAAACGCATTCGCCGCGCCGGTCGGTCAGCGCCGCAACCCCGCGCTGGCGAAACAGCGTGCCCAGCCAGCCGGGCAAATCGCCGCCGATCATGTCGCCATCCTGGGTGTAAGCGGCCCAGCGCGCCACCAATTGCGCCAGGATCGCCGCGCGCCCCGAGAACCCGCCTTGCAGCGCGTCTTCGAGATTGAGCAGACACAAGTAATTCTCGCGACCCTTGCGCACCACTACCGGTGGAGAACCGTCGGCGCGGGGACCGGACCATGCCCGCCCGCTTTCGCGGCGCAATTGCCGTTGCAGCGCTTTGGTGAAGGTCGATACCCAGACGGTGCCGCCCGATTTTTCCGCCCAGAGCGAGGCCGGGGCGAGATAGCCCAGCGTCTTGCCGGTGCCGGTGCCGGCTTCGGCGAGGAGCATGTTGGCGCGAGCCCCCGTCCCGTCTGCAGCGCGGCTGCGCGGCGTAAAGACATGCGCGGCGGCGGCGGCGTAAGCACGCTGGCCGGGGCGGGCTTCGGCGCCGTCGCCGGTCAGCTGTGCCAGCCGTTCGGCGACGCCATCCTCCGATAGTATGACCTGCGCGGGCTGGGGGCGTTCGGGGGCCTCGTTCCATTCGGGCAGGCGCGAAAACAGCCAGCGCTCGGCGCGTTCGGGTTGGGCGATACGCGGAATGAGCAGCGGCGCCCATGGCCAGCGCTGGCGCAGCAGCGATTGCAGCGCGGTCCAGGCGCCTTCGCGTTCGGCCCAATCACTCGCGCCGCAGCTATCGAGCAAAGCGCCGGCAGCGGCTTGCAAGAACGTAGGTACATCCTCCTCCCCTTGTGGCTCAGGTAGTTCCAGCACACGGGCGAGGCCACGCGGCGTCGGCACGACGAAGCGCGCGGGATGGATGAAGGCGTAAAGCTCCAGTAGGTCGAGCCCCGACAAGTCCGGATAGCCCAGCCGGCTGGCTAGGAGCGGCGCATTCAGCATCAGCATCGGCGTATCCGCCGCCGCCATGATCGCGGCACCTTTGCCGACCGTGTTGGTGCGCGCATGTTCGGCGCCGTCCCGCAGCCAGCAGCCGGCGTGACTGACGTGAATCGCGGCGATGGGTAGGGGAGGGGACAGAGCGGTCATCTCCGCAATCGGTTTAGGTACGCAAAATAGCCCCCATCCCGCTCGTCCTGAGCTTGTCGAAGGACTGTTCTTTACTTCTATCCAAGCGGCACGTCGGAAAGAGAAAGGCAGCCCTTCGACCAGCTCAGGGCGGACGGATTTAGTGGCGAGCGAGGGATAGAACGAATGTGGAACTTCTGCAAGCTGGGGAAGGCGAAGGGCGTTGCGCGCTTGCGAAACCGTCCGATCTCCGCAAAAGGCAGCGAATGACTGACACCGACCTTCTCGCCGCCGCCCAAACCTCGAAGGCCTGGCCTTTTGAAGAGGCGCGCAAGCTGGTCAAACGCTATCCCAATGGCAAGCCAGGTCCCAATGGCAAAGATTGGGCGCCGATGGTGTTCGAGACCGGCTATGGCCCCTCGGGCCTGCCGCATATCGGCACGTTTCAGGAGGTCTTGCGCACCACTTTCGTGCGCCGTGCCTATGAAGCGCTGACTGGCGCGCCGACGCGGCTGATCGCGTTCAGCGATGACATGGACGGGCTGCGCAAAGTGCCCGACAATATCCCCAATGCCGAGATGCTGACCGCGCATCTTGGCCAGCCGCTCAGTCGCATTCCCGATCCGTTCGGCCAGTTCGAGAGCTTTGCCCATCACAACAACGCATTGCTGCGCGAATTTCTCGACCGTTTCGGCTTCGATTACGAATTCGTCGCCGCCAGCGATCGCTATAATTCGGGCGGCTTCGATGAGGCGCTGCGTGGCGTATTGCGCGGCTATGACGCGATCATGGCGATCATGCTGCCGACTTTGCGCGAGGAGCGGCGCAAGACCTATTCGCCGGTGCTGCCGATCAGCCCCACGAGTGGCGCGGTGCTGCAAGTGCCGATCGAGGTGGTCGATGCCGAGGGCGGGCTGATCCGCTTCGAGGACGGCGGCGAAACGATCACCCAATGCATCTTCAAAGGCGCGGCCAAGCTGCAATGGAAGGTCGATTGGGCGATGCGCTGGGTGGCGCTCGGGGTCGATTACGAGATGTGCGGCAAGGATCTGACCGACAGCTTGACCCAATCGGGCAAGATCGCGCAAGTGCTTGGCGGGCGTCGTCCCGAAGGGCTGATCTACGAGTTGTTTCTCGACGAAAAGGGCGAGAAAATCTCCAAGTCGAAGGGCAATGGCCTGACCATCGACCAGTGGCTGAGCTACGGCAGCGAGGAAAGCCTGGGTTTCTACCTGTTCCGCGAACCCAAGAGCGCCAAGCAATTGCACGTCGGCGTGGTCCCCCGCGCGGTCGACGAATATTGGCAGTTCCGCGAAAAACTGGCCTCGCAGCCGATCGAGCAGCAACTCGGTAATCCGGTCTGGCATCTGCTACGCACCAATGGCGAGCGCCCAGGTGCCGGTGATAGCCTGCCGGTGACTTATGGCCTGTTGCTGAATCTGGTGGGTGTGATGGGCCCGAACGCCACGCGTGAGCAGGTATGGTCTTATCTCGCCAATTACATCGCCAACCCCGTGCCTGCGCAGCATCCTGCGCTGGATGCGTTAGTGACCAGCGCGCTCGCCTATAACCGCGCTTTCGTTGCCCCGACGCTGCAGCGCCGTAAGCCCGATGTGGGCGAGGCGGCCGCGCTCGCCGCGCTCGATGAAGAACTGGCCGCGACGGACGAGAGCGCCACCGCCGAGGAATTGCAGAACATCGTCTATGAGATCGGCAAGGATCCGCATTACGCTTTCGAGAGTTTGCGCGACTGGTTCAAGGCACTGTACGAAACGCTGCTGGGCTCGGCGCAGGGGCCGCGGATGGGGAGTTTTATCGCGCTTTATGGGGTGGAGAATACGCGCAAACTGATTGCAGAGGCGCTGGGTCGCGAGTGAGCGAGATGAAAGCGACCGTATTAACGCTGATAATATAGGTTGCTGATAGCGCCCGAACATCGATCAACGTGCATGCTGAGGCCACCCCCGCCGGTCGTGACCGTGATAACCTTGCCGGGCCGCACTACAGGCAGAACATACTGGAAAACTGTCCATCCGGCCGCTCCGTCAGCTTCGACTTTGATGGAATATTTTCTTGAAATGCCAGGTCTCTTGTGGGCGGCGATCACTATGATCCCGATCGATCTGGCGGTTTGGGCATCTGGTACAACTGCGCCAAAATTCGTTCCGCATCCAGGCTGCTCAGCGCCAGCACATGCCGGCGTGAGCAACCCGGCCATAGCGATAAACCGCGCGGTCAGAAGCATCGATCGAACCGCTCGTTGATCGTTTCCAGTTGAGTGAAGCCGCGCCATTCAAGCACCTTTTTTGTTTGCCGCAATCCACTCATCGATCTTCGCTTCCAGCACCGGCAACGGCAGCGCACCCGATCCCAGCACCTGCTCATGAAATGCCCGTATATCGAAGCGCCGCCCCAGCGCCTGCTCGCCTTTGCGCCGCAGCCGCTGGATCGTCATTGCGCCGATCTTATACGACAGGGCCTGCGCCGGGTCGGCTATATAGCGGTCTACCTCCGAGGTGGCGTCGCTGCGACCCATGCCTGAATTGGCCAGCATATAATCGATCGCCTGGTTGCGGCTCCAGCCCTGGCTATGCAGCCCGGTATCGACCACCAGTCGCATCGCCCGCAGCATCTCGTCGTCGAGCGTGCCCCAATGCTGCCAGGGATCATGGTACAGCCCCATGTCGTAGCCCAGCGTCTCGGCATACAGCGCCCAACCCTCGACGAAGGCGTTATTGCCGCCAAAGCGCTGGAACAGCGGCAGGCTGGTATCTTCCATGGCGAGGCTGATCTGGAAGTGATGGCCGGGCTTGCCTTCGTGCAGATACAGCGTGGTCATGCCGGTGAGAAAGCGGCTGGGCAGGTCATAGGTGTTGAAGCGGAAGACACCGGGCTTGCTGCCGTCGGCGCGGCCGGGCTCGTAGATCGCGCCGGCCTGGTACTGCGCCTCATAATCGGGGAGCGGGGCGATCAGCATCGGGGTGCGCGGTAGCTGGGCGAAGAAATGCGGGATCTGCTGATCGACGGCGCGGCCGATCGCGGCAAAGCCATCGGCGAATTGCTGGGGGCTGTGTGGGTGATATTGCGGATCCTGGCGAATATGGTCGAAGAAGTCGCGCAGCGGCCCGGCAAAGCCCATCTCCCGTTTGACCGCTTCCATATCGTGCTGGATCCGCGCCACTTCGCTGAGGCCAAGCCGATGCACGGCGCCGGGATCGAGCGGGAGCGTCGTTTCATTCTCGATCAGCCGGCGATAGAGCAGCGCGCCGCCATTCATCGCCGCGAGGCTGGTTTCGCCGCGTGCGGCGGGGAGATAATCACTCACCAGAAAGTCGCGAAAGCGGCGATAGGCGGGGTTGATCCGGAGGCTGATGACATCGGCATAGGCTTGGGCGATCGGCTGGCGTGCGGCGACAGGCACGCTGTCGGGAAAGGCTTTTATCGGCGAATAGAACGGCGAATTCTCGACGCTCAGCGCCAGCAGTCCGTCGATCTGGGCCATCATGATGCGCACGGTCAGCTTGGTCTCGACCACCCCGCTGGCCATACCCTCGCGCATGCGCTGAGTGGCGTTGTCGAGCACACTCGCGAAGGCTGCATCGATCTGCAAGGCGCGGTGGTAATCGTCCTCGCTGCGATAAGGCAGGGGGCCGGTCGCCGCCATCAGCGACGGAAATGTCATGTGCAGGCCGAGCAGATGATTGAACGGACGCGGCGCGGTCAGGGCGAGCAATGGCGGGGTTAGAAAGGCGATTTCTTCGCGCTTGTTGTAAGCGAAGACGTCATAGGAAATCCGTTGCGCGGGGCTCAGTTGCGCCCGATGGATCGCGGCCAGCCCCGCCAGCCCGGCGCGAGCCGATGCCCATTGCTGTCGATCGAGCGCCGGGGTGTAAAGCAGCGCCAGCGCGGAGGGTTCGACCGGCTCGCCATTGGAAAGCCGATCAAGCGGGTGCAGCGCTTCCTCGCGGCGTTCGTCGCGGTCGAATACCGTCTTCAGCCGGGCATCCTCTGTCGCGACATGGGCGGGCGGGTGGTGGGAAGCTCTTGCCTCGCTGGGAAACGCCGCCGTCGAAGGGGTGGCCAGCATCAGCAGCAGCGACACCAGGATCGGTTTTGACGTCAGCACCAGTGTCTCGTTCGATACCACTTGGTGATGACATATTTGACCCCGCGTTCCACCGGCAGCGCCGCATGCAATGTCTGATCATTGGGCGCGCCATCGCTTCGGGCGTTGTTCCAGGCGAGCAACAGGCCCTGTTGCGGCGGAATCGAGATGCCGAGGCGGGGGAATTCGGTGACGCCGCCGGCCTCGACTTCGTTGAGATAGATCATTGCGGTCCAACTGCGCTGGCCGCCACGGCGCTTCTGCTCCGGCCAATAGGCGGCGCTGGTCACGAACCAGTCGTAATGCCCCTGGAACTCCTGGCCCGGCGTATAGCGTTGGCCCTGCACGGTCTCACCCAGCGTGGCGTCGAGCCCCAGGAGGTCGTCGATCCGCCGTTCGATCATTTGCACGAAGGGATCATAGCGCTCGACGTCGCCCGAATAGCTGGTGCGATAGGGCGAGCTGCCGGGGCCGCCAGGCTCATCGAAAGTATTCGACGGTGCCGCGACGTCATCGACCATATCGCGGAAGCGCGCGCATTCGGCGGCGCTCAGGAAATCGGCGATGGCATAGATTTCGGCCAGTTCGACCGGAACGCGGTAAGCGTTGGGATCGCGATCGAGCCGCGCGCACACCGCGGTGCCCTGCTGTTGCAGCGCCTTGCGGTCGGCCACCGCGTCAGCCTTGATCATCGCACTCCGCTTCCCCAACGCGTCAGGCCCAAGCTTCGGTGCAAGGCCCTACGGTTTGCTGATTATATCAGTTGCAGGAAAAGGATAGCCAGGGGCGCGCGTCCTTTCAAATTCGCCAAGCGGAAAGCCACAGAAGAGCGCAGTTCATTCCAGATGAGCCAAAAAGCAAAAACCCCCGACCTGCTCGCGAAGGAGCTGGGCGGGGGCTCTGCTGCCGGTCCACTCGGCAATGGCCTTATATAGGCAAGCTATTAATTATATGCGTCAAAACCCAGGCGTTGGCGCGGCTACCAGAAAAAGTCGTAGATCACGTCGGACACTTCGCCCGTGTAAGTATTTACCAAGAGGACATCGTTGTAATAGCGCACCCATTGGAACGGGCCGTAGGCGGGCGGCAGATGATAATAGCCGGGATCGCCAATCCAGTAGTCGTGGGCGAAAAACATCGGTTGCAGGAAATAGCCGATCGCCAGGCGGTTGTAATAATAGTCGCGATAGGGCGGATAATAGCGGCCGGCGTGGAACGCCTCGCCATTTTGCGCGCGCCAGCCGCGCCAGTCATAGCGGTTATCCTGGCGCCAGCCATGGTTCCACTGGCCGTTGCCCATCGGGCGACCATAGCCCGACCCTTGCGGTCCTGGTCCCGACCAATGTCCGCCATAGGCCCCGCCGCCATTGCCGCGCGGTTGGCCCTGGTAGCTCTGCTGCCGCTGGGGGTAACCCTGGCCCTGCTGGAAGGTCTGCCCCGGCTGGTTTGCGGGACGCCCCTGGTACGGCGACTGCGGCCGCGCCGGCGTATAAGCGCCTTGCGGATGCGCCAGAGGTTGGCCCTGGGGGCGCCACCAGCCATTGGCTGCGGGGGCCGGTCGGGTCTGGCTGACTGCCGGGGCCGGGCGCTGCCCGGCGCCGCCCGAGGCTGCGGCTGGAGCCGGGCCTCCAGATTTCTGCGGGTGCGCGTTGCCAGCACCATCGTGATGCTGGCCGTGCTCAGGGTCAGCCAAGGCGGCGCCTGAAAGCGTGAGAGCCGCAATACCCAGCGCCCATGCGCTTAACCTGGCCGAATGAGGGCGGCCTGCTGTTTTGCCTGTGCGTGCGGTCATGGCCATGCCTCCGTACAATGCCCCGCTCCAGTGCGGGGCTTTATGCAATACGCCATAGATGGTTCACTCTGACCAAAAAGTGAACCATGCCTCGGCCTGCCATTCATGTCCCGGCGGATTGGGCTGAACGCGGTGCCCGATCTTCAGCGGGTCAATTTCTTGTAGGCCAAGGCGGTCGGACGATCGGCGGCGTCGCCCAGGCGGCGACGCTTGTCTTCCTCATAGGCTTCGAAATTGCCCTCGAACCATTCGACATGGCTGTTGCCCTCGAAGGCGAGGATATGCGTTGCCAGGCGATCGAGGAAGAAGCGGTCATGGCTGATGACCACCGCGCAGCCGGCGAAATTCTCGATGGCTTCTTCGAGCGCGCGCAAGGTTTCGACGTCGAGATCGTTAGTCGGTTCGTCGAGCAGCAGCACATTGCCGCCCGCTTTCAGCATCTTGGCCATATGCACGCGATTGCGCTCACCGCCCGACAGCTTGCCGACGTTTTTCTGCTGGTCCTGGCCCTTGAAGTTGAACGCGCCGACATAGGCACGCGTGCTCATGTCCTGCTTGTTGACCTTCATGAAGTCCATGCCGTCGGAGATTTCCTGCCAGACGTTGTTGGCGGGATTGAGGTGATCGCGGCTCTGATCGACATAGCCCAGCCGGACGGTCGAGCCGATATCGACCTCGCCCGAATCAGGCTGTTCCTGGCCGGTGATCAGCTTGAACAGCGTCGATTTGCCAGCGCCGTTCGGCCCGATCACGCCGACAATACCGCCCGGCGGGAGCAGGAACGACAGGTTTTCGAACAAGAGCTTGTCGCCATAAGCCTTAGTCACGTTCTTGGCCTCGATGACCTTGCCGCCGAGGCGTTCGGGCACCTGGATGACGATCTGGGCCTTGTTGACCGGGCGGTTTTCCGAGGATTCGACCAGCTGGTCGAAAGCCTTGATCCGCGCCTTGCTCTTGGTCTGACGGGCCTTGGGGCTCTGCCGGATCCATTCGAGTTCCTGATTGATCGCCTTCTGGCGACCTTCGTCCTCGCGGCTTTCCTGTTCGAGGCGCTTGCCCTTCTTCTCCAGATAGGTCGAATAATTGCCCTCATAAGGAAAATACTTGCCGCGATCGAGTTCGAGAATCCAGCCGACGACATTGTCGAGGAAATAGCGATCGTGGGTGATCATCAGCACCGCGCCGGCATATTCCTTGAGGTGGTTTTCGAGCCAGCGCACGCTTTCGGCGTCGAGGTGGTTGGTCGGTTCGTCGAGCAGCAGGATGCCGGGCTTCTGAATCAGCAGCCGGGTCAGCGCGATGCGGCGCTTTTCACCCCCCGAGAGATTTTCGACGCTGAGATCGCCGGGCGGGCAACGCAGCGCTTCCATGGCGATCTCGAGCTGGTTGTCGAGCGTCCAGCCGTCCACCGCATCGATCTTTTCCTGCAGCGTGCCCATTTCCTCCATCAGCGCGTCGAAGTCAGCGTCGGCGGGCGGATCGGCCATCAGCATGCTGATTTCGTTGAAGCGCTCGACCAGATCGGCGGTTTCGCGCGCGCCGTCCTTGACGTTTTCGAGCACGGTCTTGCTCTCGTCGAGCTGCGGTTCCTGCGCGAGATAGCCGACGGTGATATATTCGCCTGGCCACGCCTCGCCGGTGTAATCCTTGTCGATCCCGGCCATGATCTTCATCAGCGTGGACTTGCCCGCGCCGTTGGGCCCGACGATGCCGATCTTGGCATCCTGGTAGAATTGCAGGCTGATATCCTTCAGCACCGGCTTGGGAGCGCCGGGGAAGGTCTTGGTCATGCCTTTCATGACATAGGCGTATTGCGCAGCCACGGGGAATACTCCGGAAATAAAGCGAGGCGCCAACCTAATGGCGAGATGGCGGAATTGAGCAGGCCTCTACAGACTGGGCCCAAAACTCGCAAGCATCCTGCGGTATTCCGGGAATCCGCGTCAGTTCAGGCGGGGTGAGGTTCCCCCAGGGACGGCGCTTGCCGGATCGCTTGAGTCAATTGCCAGAAGGCACGGGGCAAGAGCGCAAAGCCGATGAAATAGGCGGGCATGACGATTGCGCCCCAATAGAACGTGTCGGGCCGTGAAAAGAGCGAGATCATGATCGCGTAACCGGCAAAGAGCAGGCTCCCGAACAGTCCGGAACGTCCCGGCATGGCCAACCAGCCGACCAGCGGCAGCAACGCGCCCAACAGTGCCAGCCCCAGTGGCAGCGGTTGCAGAACCGAGGTGAAGATCACCGCCTTGAGAAAAGCGGAAATCCCTTCCGCCGTGTGCCAGCCCTGCGAGGTAATGTCGCCAGGGCGCAATTGCGGCGCGACCGCCTGGGCATGGAGCATCATCACCACCCCGAAAGCCACCAGCAACGCCGCCCAACCGGCGACTTCCTGCCAGCGCTTGTCATAAACGGCAAAGGCCGCCGCCAGCAGCACGAAGGGCAGCGCCAACTCGCGCACGGCCAGCGCGGCGGCGGCGGGAAGCAGCACCCACCACCAGCGACGCGGCCAGCCGAAGACTCCGGCCAGCGCCAGCGCCAGCAGAATTCCGGCAAGATATTCGTGCAAAGCGAGCAGATCGGCATCGACGATCTGACTTCCGCCGGCGAACAAGGCCACCGCAGCACCGACCCGCTCGCTCCAGTGCAATGAGCCCTCCAGCGCGACCATCCAGGCGAAAATCCCGCCGAACAACAGGCAGACCGCGATTTTCTGGATACCGCGCCAGCCAAAATGCACCGCCAGCCAGTTCAAAGTCGGCAGTCGCATGGTGAAAAATGGCTTCAGCGGATAATGATGCGCGCGCTGCATTTCCGCTGCAGCCTGATGATAGGGCTCGCCCTTGGCCACGGCGGCGGCGATGTCGTGATACAAATGAACGTCGGTATAGCCGCCTTTCTTCGCCACTTTGATCGGCGGCGGCTTGGCGGTGAGGCACCAGATGCTCATGCCGAGCAGGAGCAGTGCGAAGATCACGGCGACGGGACGAGGCAATCGGCTGAGCACCGGGCCCTTATGTCGAAAGCGCGAGGGGTTACAAGGCGGCGATCGCGGTTTTCCGCAAGCGCCTTGCGGGTACTCTTTGCCATCGACCAGCGAATCGCCGCCGCAAAATCGGCTGCCGTGTAAACTGCCGGTAAACCGTGCCCAAGGCGGGTCAGTTAAGTGGTTGAAAATTGGTCGGGGAGACAAGATTCGAACTTGCGACCCTCTGCTCCCAAACCCGAAGGTTGGTGCCATTGCTGCCCTAAGTTATCCCCTGCAACCAGTTGTGATCTGTCAACAAAGTATTGTAACGTAACAACTTATCCTCGAATCTACTGGCTCAAGGGCCAACCTGCCGTAGGGTGCCTGAGGTCGCTTCTGGCGACTCCGTGGCGACTCGAATGCGCGCTCGATCAACACGGCGTTGCGCGGCTAGTGACGAGTGCTAGAAATATTCCGGCTGCTTCGGGCTAGGCGATGGCGACGGATCTACTGGCGCAATACTAGAGCCGTTCCGAGCGTTGTACTGCGTCCATGCCTCAACCGTCACCGCCTTGATCCGCTGACGGTATGAGTTCGCCAGGCAGCTTTGCGTGTCGCAGGCGTCGCGCTGCGAAATCCACGCATCCTGCTCCTGGGCAAACTTGGCGCGCTGATCCGGAGTGGCTCTCGCCACCAGTGTCCGATAAATCGGTGCCAGGCGTGCATTCTGGCTGCGAAGGCCAGCATCGTTGCAAACCATCGACGCCGCTACCGATGAAGCGCCGGAGCAGTCGATCGCGGCTGGTGGGTTATTGTCGCGCGTGATCGACGCCCTGGCCTCCGTCAATTCCTCGGCGGTGGGTAATGGGGGTGGGGACTCTGGTTGGCTCGGCGTCGGTGTCAGCGCCGCATCGGGAGGGAAGGCGGCGGCAGAACTGTCGGCGGTCGGGGCAATGGACGGTTGATCTTGCGCGCCCGCCAGATTGTCCTGCGATGGGCTGGCAGCGGGGGAAGTTGCGTCACGGGAGCCGACTGATTTGACGCCCTGATTCACGAACGCGTAGAGCAGGAAGCCCGCAACTACGGCACCGATGATTATGAGCACCGCTCTCGCGAAAAAGCGCTTTGGCGTCACTGAAATCGGTTCATTGTCGGACCGCTTTGCCATGGATCCCCGTCACCCTTAAACCCAGCGCAATATGTGTTGGCCGAGGTATATGTCCTGCCACTGGATCGCAACGGATTCGCGATTTTGCAATTTACAAACCCGTTAGGGTGTGCGGAACTTGGCGAAGGGGACAACGATGAACATCATTATGGGCGTGATCCTAATCGCCTTTAGTCTGTTCATGATCGCGTCCAGCCATTGGAAGGGCTATGTTCCCGTAAGCTTCCCGAAATATCGCGTATATCGCGCCCAGCAACCGGTTTATTTCTGGACCTTGATCGCTGGATACACGCTGGTTTGCGCCGTGCGTCCTCTATGTCACTACTAACTAAGCCACGACCACACCAGCGGCCCACCAGTGATGCTGGGCACCGGCGCCACCCCGTCAAAAGCGACGTGTCAGCGACGATCCCGACCTCAATTTGCTATCTTTGCGGTCTTAACCGATCCACTGGAACATACCCGGCGTTCGCCGATTTAATCATTGGGACTGACCGAAGGCCCTGCTTTGTCTGAAAAGCGCCGAGATATGGTCAGCGATAAAGGGCTAGGCGGATCACCAAGGACTTCCCAATCGTTTGCGTAGGCGGCTCAGCCGGCGGCCTCGACGCTTACATACGGCTGTTGCAGCACCTCCCCGCAGATCTTGGTGTCGCTTTCGTCATCGTCAATCATCTCAGGATCGTCGAAACCCAGCTCCATGAAATCCTTCCGCGATTTACCTCCATGCCGGTCGAGTTGATCACCGAAGGGCTGGATATCAGGCCGAATCAGGTTTTTATCATTCCATCGCAGCGGGATTTGCACGTCTGTGAGGGAGGCTTTCGCCTTGAGCCTATTTCCAAGCCGCGGGGATGGCCCGACGTCATTACCGTTTTCCTGCGGTCTTTGGCGCAGAACTGGGACGGCAAGATCATCGCCGTCATCGTTTCGGGTTACGATGGCGACGGAGCTGCGGCGCTATCGGGTATCAGAGACGTGGGCGGCATCACAATCGCCCAGAAACCGGACACAGCGGGCCGGCCGGACATGCCTGTCAGTGCGATAGAAACGGGCTGCATAGATTTCATCCTAGCTCCCGAGGACATTGCGACAATAATCCGAGAAATAACCCGGAAATAACTCAGCCGGATGTCAATCTCCCAATACGAATTGCGTCCCCACCACCCTTCGCTCACGCCGAATATCGCAGCACTGCTAGTTCGATTTACTGGTCCTAACGATTAAATTCCAGCGTACCGGCGTTCCGTTCCTGTGCGTATGGGATTCTAGCGGCGGAAGTGTCTGTCCGTCGGCAATTCCGATCTCCATCGTGCATTGTTTGCATCGATAAATACCTGCAAAGGGCGCTGTGGCGCCAGGCTCGAAATCCGTTATCCAAACCATATGAGTAGGGTTTGCGCTCTCCGATAGATGCCACAGGCTTGCATAGACCACCATGGGCTTACCTTTCCAGATTGACCACCGGTGCACAGAAGTGATGCAATCTGGAGGCCTAGATCAACGCATTTTCACCTCCGCTGTTCCTGATGATCTGGCCGGAGCTAAACAATTTGAAGCGTAACAAGCTTCACGCGTCGAGCTGATTACGATATTCAGGTGCTCTGTGCGGGGGCCGGAGAAGGAGTCGCACGTGGCCGATCCTAAAACACCCGTTCGCCCTACGATCCCTCAACACGAGGACGCAGGGTTTCCGCCGCTTCGCGATATTGGGCATTTGCCCGAGGACGGAGGCGAGAGCGATGACGATCCCGAGCGCGACTTCCATGAGGATGGGGGCGGAGATTGAGTTGATGCAGCCGTGCTCGGGGCGAGCGTTGGTCGGGGCGATCCTTTGGGGTTTGGACTGCGCCGTTGCTGGGATCGGCCCCCAATTCTGAAAATTGGGCCCGGTCTGCGAAGAGGGGGGTGCTGCCGGGCCCTTGAGATTTTCTGGAGGCTTACGGGTATATATTATTGATTTTCGTTACTTACCGCAGGCTTGTTTTGGGCTCGAACGGTAAATATCCCGGCAACGCTCGGCCTTATGAGCACCAATGCGGTCGGATTCGCATCCATTGGCCAGAAAAAGGGCCCGGTCGAGTTTGGGGCTGGCCGGGCCCGAGGCGGGCTGCATTATCGCGCGGGTCGAAATGTCGCGATCCCAAAACGCTATAATTTCGCCCGCTCAGAATCGCAGCTAACCATGTCACCGTGGTTAGAGTCATCAATTTTCTCGGTGAGAAGCTCATAAAACCCGAACTGAAAAGCGCGCAATCGCCGCCCGCAAAGTCTTGCGGCGACTCCTTGGCGACTCCGGCGGTGAGACACAAAATCGTCACCCGTAGTTGGGACGTAATAGGCTGAAATAATTCGGAAAAATTGGTCGGGGAGACAAGATTCGAACTTGCGACCCTCTGCTCCCAAAGCAGATGCGCTACCAGGCTGCGCTACTCCCCGACCGGACGGTAGATCGATGCCGTTTCAACCGCGCCCGACTGCCGGGAGCCGAAGATGGTGGGCCCGGCAGGATTCGAACCCGCGACCTAGCCGTTATGAGCGGCCAGCTCTAACCGCTGAGCTACAGGCCCCATCCCGCCGTCCGGTCCAGCCGTGTGGCCTAAACCAAACGGCCTTTCGAAACGGTTGAACATCGATCAACCTCTGCTGCCTCGCGAGCGGGGCAGCGGATTGCGGCGAGCGTTAGCTTGGCGAAGCGCGCTAGGCAAGCGCGACTGATTCCATTATTTCTCTAACCGTCGTCGGCTTCACGCCGCGCCGCGCCAGATAATCGAATACCGTCCGCCACCAGTCGTACAGCATGTCGAGATCGGCCTCGCTGCGCACATAGGGGGTGAAGCCGGGGCAAAGCGACGGGCTGTGAAACGACAGCACCAGCACCGGTACGCCCTCTGCAAATGCGATAGCGATGCCGCGCAAAGCCTCGGCAATGGTGACGCCTTCGGGGGTGAGCGGGATACGTTCGAGCAAGCCGATGCGCGCCAACGCCCCCCGCAACCGGGGAAAGCGCCATAGCGCTGGATATAATCGCGGGCCGAATTTGCGGAGCAGGCCCCAGAAAACCGTGGTCAGCGGCAGTTCCAGCAGCTTGCCGGGGCCGCCGATCCACCATGGATGAATAGGCAGGTTGCGATAATTGGGACCACCGGTTGCGCTGTAATCGAATCGCGCCCGCACGGAACTGTCGATTGCCACTCCCGCCCCGTGCAGGATTCTGGCGGTATTGGGGCCGGCGCCGTAGCGGCCTGCCCGATAAATCATTGGGGTCGCGCCCAGATTTGCGATGATGGTGTCGCGCAGAGTTTCCAGCTTGGCCTGTTCCAGATCCTCCGGAAGATTCCCTGCAAAACTATTGTATTCATTTACCTCTTCATCATGCGGTGGATTGACCCAGGGATGCAGCTGGATACCGATCTCAGCGCGGCCGCCGGCGACAGGCTCGGCCAGAATCTCGGCGGCAACGGCCGAACTGGCGACGGGATAGTCAACCAGATAGACCGGCGAGATACCGAAGCCTTCACAAAAATGCTGGAATTTCCGCAATTCCGGCAGGTGATCGATGCGGTGCTCGGAGCGGGTGAGCGGCTTCGCCCAGTCGAATTCTTCCTCGGTATCGATCGTTAGCAGAAAGCGCGGCCCGATACCGGAGCGAAACCGAACCATTTCCGACGGCGCGGGCATGTCAGAAATACGCGAATTGCCCAAGCTTGCGCCCCTAGCATCGCCTGAAAGCCGGCGGTCATGGAAATTTTACAGTCTGTTACATGATATCTAAACTGATGCAAATGGGCGTTAGCTATCTGTTATCGCTTTATATTCAACTCACCGGCATGGGCGGCGAGGGTAGCGGTATCGTTCGGTGCTGCCCGATGTGCTATCGGCAGGAGCAGATTGAGGCTTTCCTGTGCGCGCTCCAGCCGGCCACCCGCAGCGCCGGCTTCTCCGGCCGCCAAGCGCAGCGCGAAGCCGATGCCAAACATTCCGGCCGCCAGGGTCTGAACCCCGACATCGGTTCCGGCATGCAGCAGGGCGTCATCGTCGAGATGGGCGAGCGCCGCTGGCAATTGCATCGTCAACTGCGCCTGCCGCCCACTATGGCGCAGCTCAAGCTGCAGCACTTCGCCCTCTGCGGCGCTACCCGCCAGCGTTGCCAGCAACCGCCAGCACAAGCGTTCGATTTCGATCGGCGCGATCGCCAGTGGGAAGGCGTCATCAGGGGCCGCGAATTCGAAACCGGAAGCACGCGGAGCGGTATGTGGTTCGAGCCGCTGCACGGTAGCGGCAACGCAGACGGCAAGGTCGCTTTCGCCCGGCGCCAGCACAGCTTCGGCGGACGCTGGCGCGATAGCGTTGCTTTCCAGCCGGGCAAAGCGCTCCAGCTCGGCGAAACCGGCCAGCATTCGCGCCGAATCGGCGGCGATCACTGCTGCCAGGGCCCGGTATTCATGCGGGGTCGGGCCAAACAATTGCTGCTGGATGATTTCGGCAAAGCCCTGGATCGCATTTACCGGAGTGCGCAATTCATGGAGTATCTGGCGCAGGCGATCGGTTTCCAGGCTGATTTCGCCTAGATATCCACCCGCCTGGCCTTCACCGGCGGCGAGCCGGCGAAACCGGCCGAGATGACCGACGAAGCTTCCGCCGTGGGGCGCGAAGCTGGGGCTGGCGTCGACTTGCCATTCCCCGGCAATCGCAGGCGCGCCGGGCAGCGTTACCATCGCGGCGCGGATCGGCTGATGCTGCCGGATCGCGCCCCGCACATTGGCATATTCGCTCAGGTCGATTCCCACCACCATCGGCGCCATGCGCGGTTCGCTCCAGGTGACGCGGCCCGCACCGTCAGCAAGGAAATCGAAACTGTGGATATCTGGCGCGGACCGCGTGCTGTCTTCGCCCAGCGGCAGGCGCGGGGAATCTCCGGGTAAGGTAGCCGGGCCGGCTTCGTCGCGAGCCCGCCGGAAGGCTTCGATGCGCCGCACGATCGCGCCGATGCCTTCGGCGGGAGCATCAGTCACGGGCGACGAAGGCGTGTCCGTCGGAGCTGGCGCTTCATCAATGGTCTGGTCGGCTTCGGCCTGAACCGGCGGCAGCGCCTGATCGCCAATCCCCAACCTTGCCAGCAAGGCGCGCGCTTGCGTACCGATGTCGCGGCGCCCGCCCATCGCTGCCCGAGCCGATGGCGGCAGCGCGGGAATGAGGTCCAGCCATTGTTCGTCGCTGAGCTGAGCGACACGAACGGCGCAGCTGGCCACCGCGGGCTCAGCCTGGGACAACACCGCGACCAGGCGTGGCGAGCGCAACCGCAGCGCCGGCTCGGTCAAGGCGGCGATACGATCTGCGGCGGGAAGCGCTGCGGATAGTTCGGCGAGGCGCTGATAGCCGGCATCGAGCCCATCGTTCCGCGCTTCCGCCGGGCTGGTTCCGAGCAAATCGAGCAATTGACGATACTGGATACGCGCCGACGCCGCGCCGTTCACCTTTGGGCGTAGCACGGTGGCAAGGCGATCGTCGTACTGCATCCAGGGTGAATCTTGGCTTTCCGTGGTCGGCTGCTGCGGCGCGGTTGCGTGCGGCCAGCGCGGAATCGGGCGGATGCAAGCGCTGGCAATTTGCTTAGCAGCTTGGCCGCCGGGCACAAACCTCCCCACCGGGCCCGTTGCAAAGTGGGACGTTTGCGGAACCAAACAATAATGTTATCGGATGTGGCGACAGGGTAGATGAATATTTCAATCGCCCACCATGCGCGCAGCCCATTTCGGGCCGGGGAGCCGATCGATATCATGTCCAGTCTCGACCAGATCGACCGGCATTTACTCGTCGAATTGCAGGCCGAAGGGCGCATCACCAACGTCGAACTGGCGCAACGCGTCGGGCTCACCGCGCCGCCCTGCCTGCGCCGGGTGCGTGCGCTGGAGGAAGCCGGGGTTATCCACGGTTATCATGCCGATCTCGATGGGGCGAAACTCGGCTTTGCCATCACCGTCTTCGCGCTGGTCAGCCCCAAGAGCCAGGCCGAAGAAGCCCTGCGCCAGTTCGAGGAGCACGTCCGCATCCTGCCTGAAGTGCGCGAATGCCATATGCTCAACGGCGAAATCGATTTTATCCTCAAGATCGTCAGCAAGGATCTGCAGAGCTTCCAGGAATTTCTCACCAGCAAACTGACCCCGGCGCCTAACGTGGCGAGCGTGAAGACTTCGCTGACGATCCGGACTTCGAAGCAGGTGCCAGGGGTGCCGTTGGAGAAGTGAAGAGAAGGCTCAGGCTGGTAACAAGGGGCCTGTTCACAGCCTCGGTTCCCCGTCCATCCTGAGCTTGTCGAAGGATTGTCCTTCTCTTGCTAAGGCCCGTGGACATTTAGCGGCATGCGATGATTGTTGCGGCGAGGTTGAGATTGGCGCGGAAGCTCTGGTCAG
>JAMFSI010000152.1 GCA_026225215.1 Sphingomonas palustris
CCGTTTTCGCCCCAGCCGTGCTCATCATCGCCGATCAGGGTCCGGCTTGGATCGGCCGACAGCGTAGTCTTGCCGGTTCCGGAAAGGCCGAAAAACACCGCGGTCGTGCCATCATCGCCGATATTGGCGGAGCAATGCATCGGCATCACCCCCTTCACCGGCAGCAGATAATTGAGAATGCCGAACACGCTCTTCTTCATCTCGCCGGCGTAAGCAGTGCCGCCGATCAGGATCAGCTTCTCGGTGAAATTGACCGCGATCACCGTCTCGGTGCGGCAGCCATGACGCGCGGGATCGGCGCGGAAGCTGGGCAGGTCGATGATGGTATATTCGGGCGCGAAGGTTTCGAGTTCGGCTTCGGTCGGGCGCACCAGCAGGGTGCGGATGAACAGATTGTGCCAGGCCAATTCGTTGATGACGCGGACGTTGACGCGATTTTCGGCCTGCGATCCACCGAACAAGTCAGCGACATAAAGCGTCTTGCGCTTCGCCAGCTCCGCCAGGAAATCGGCCTTGAGCACGGCGAAGTGCTCGGGCGTCATCGGCACATTGGTCTTGCCCCACCACACCGAATCTGCGGTTTCGGCATCCTTGACGATGAACTTGTCCTTCGCCGAACGACCGGTATGCTTGCCCGTGGCGACGACCAGCGGACCATCGGCAGCCAGCTGACCCTCACCATTCCGCACCGCATGTTCGACCAGCGGCGCGGTACCGAGATTGGCGAATATTTCGGCCTTGGTCGCAATGCCTTGACGGTCTAGCGGATAGCTAAGGGCAGCGGTCAACGTCATCTCCCGTAAATAAACCGCGACTATAGCGCCGCAGCGGGGGTTTGCATAGAAATGCGAGAATCTCAGCGCGCATAATCCAGCCGCTGTTCGCCGTCAAATCGGCTTTGTTGCGCAGCAATCCGAACTATCAACCGGATCGATAGAGATTGTCACCGGCGCCATCAGGAGCTAATCCCGCTCCATGGGCGACACGCCAGATCCGAAAGCCGCCGGAATGCTTTCAGCCGTGGAGGAACCGGCACGGCACACCATCGCCCTGGTCGATGATGACCGCAATATCCTGACCAGCGTAGCGATCGGGCTGCAGGCCGAAGGCTATGCCACCAGGGTCTATGCCGATGGCGAAGCGGCGTTGAAGGCGCTGCTGGAAAATCCGCCCGACCTTGCGGTCTGCGATATCAAGATGCCGCGCCTGGACGGGTGGGAATTGCTGCGCCGTCTGCGCGAAAAATCGGCGCTGCCGGTGATCTTTCTCACCTCGCTCGATGACGAGCCGGACGAAGCGCTGGGGCTGGCGCTGGGCGCCGATGACTATATCACCAAGCCCTTCAGCCAGCGCCTGCTGGTCGCGCGCATCCGCGCGATCCTGCGCCGCGTCGAACTGGCCGGCAGCGATGCCGCGACCACCCCCGGAGAACCGCTGCCCGAGCCGGTGCGGCGTGGGCGCCTCGCCATGGACCCGGCCCGCCACGAGGTCTTGTGGGACGGGCAAGCGGTTTCGCTGACCGTGACCGAGTTCCTGATTCTCGAAGCCCTGGCCAGCCGCCCGGGCGTGATCAAGACCCGCAATCAGTTGATGGATGCCGCCTATAGCGACGACGTCTATGTCGACGATCGCACCATCGACAGCCATATCAAGCGGTTGCGGCGCAAGTTTCGCGGGGTCGATCCGCGCTTCGCGGCGATCGAGACGTTGTATGGCGCGGGATATTCCTTTGCCGAAGGATGACGCGGAAGAGATCGTCGCCAGCAGGGTGCTATTTCCCGGCGGTCTGTTTTCGCGCGGCATTTTGTCGGGGCGTGGCTTGTCGCTCACCGCGCGCATCCTGGTGTTCAATGTCATCGCGCTGGGGCTGCTCGCCGCCAGCCTGTTCTATATCGACAATTACCGCCGGCAATTGCTCGGCGAACGCTTCGAGCGAGCGCGCAGCGAAACCGAGATCGCCGCGGTGGTGCTCTCCAAGGTAAACCCGCAGCAGCGCCCAGCGTTGCTGGGCGCGATCGGCGCCAGCCAGAATTTGCGCCTGCGCGTCTACGATCGCAGCGGCAAGCTGGTCGCCGACAGCTTTACCGTCGATCCCGGCACGGTATCCTTCATCGACCTGGCCCACGAACCGCTGCTGCCGCGCATGGCCCGGGTGATCGACCGCATTCTCGATTTCCTGGTGCGGGCGCCGAACGTGCCGGGCTACCAGGAACCCAACCCCGATACCGCGGCGGCGTGGCCGGAAATTACCGAGGCCCGGCACACCGGCCATACCGACGTGCGCCAGCGCTACGCCGGTGATCGCACCCCGGTGATTACCGCCGCCAGCCTGCTCGGCAGCCATGGCGCGATGCTGCTCAGCCTGCGCCACGCGCCCGACATCACCCAAAGCGTGCGCGATGCCCGTCAGACGCTGGCGATCGTGATGGGCGCGGCGCTGCTGGTGTCGGTACTGCTATCGCTGTTCCTCGCGCGCACCATCGTCCAGCCGCTGCGGCTGCTGGTGCGCGCGGCGGTGCGGGTGCGGCTGGGGCGCGACCGCGCCGTGGTGGTGCCGCGCTTGCCGGAGCGCGGCGATGAGATCGGTCTGCTCGCGCGCGCCTTTTCCGACATGACCGCCGCGCTGCGTCAACGAATCGACGCGGTGGAGAGCTTTGCCGCTGACGTCGCGCATGAAATCAAGAACCCGTTGGCATCGTTGCGCAGTGCGCTCGAATCGCTGGATAAAGTGGAAGACAAGGGATTGCGGCGCCAGCTCGCTGGAATCGCAGCGCATGACGTCACCCGGATCGACCGGCTGGTCACCGAGATCGCCGACGCCAGCCGCATCGACGCCCAGCTCAGCCGCGCCACCTTCGAGGCGGTCGATATCGCCGCGCTCGCCGAGGGCCTCGTCGGTGCCCGCGCCCGCCGGGGCAACGATCGCGCCTGCACCATCCGCACCACCGGGCCCGGCAACACCAGCGCGGTCGTGGCCGGCGATCCGGCCAGGCTCGAACGGGTGTTTGAAAACCTCATCGACAATGCCCTCTCCTTCTCGCCGAATGGTGGTGAAATTATCGTCGCGCTCAGCGCGCACGACGGCTGGGTCGCAGCAGAAGTCATCGACGAAGGCCCTGGCATCGCCATCGACGCCCGCGAACGGGTATTCGAGCGCTTTCACTCGCTGCGCCCGGCGGATGAGGATTTCGGCAGCCATAGCGGGCTAGGGCTGGCCATCGCCCGGACCATCATCGAAGCGCATGGTGGCCGGCTGACCGCACAGGACCGCGCCGATGGCCGCACGGGCGCGCGGCTGGTGATCGAATTGCCGGACATTCACCGCGACGAAGAATCGGCGTGACGTCATTGGTGCGGCAGGCGAGCTGTGTCGCCGTCGAGGGGCGCGCCATCTTGATCGAGGGGCCGTCGGGCAGCGGTAAGTCCAGCCTGGCGCTGGCGCTGATCGACCGCGGAGGGATACTGGTTGGGGATGATGGCGTGATGCTGGCGGAGCGCGCGGGCGCGCTTTGGGCAGCGCCGCATCCCAATACGCGGGGCCTGCTCGAAGTCCGCAATCTCGGCATTCTGCCTTTTGCACCCGTGGAGGAAAGCCGGATTTGCCTGTTGCTCAGGCTCGACCGCGATGCGCCCCGGTTTATCGACCAGGCGGAGCGCGAAACCATCGAAGGTGTGGATATCCCGGCGCTGCGCCTCTGGCCAGACACGCCGATGCTGGCGCTCCGCGCGGAACTGGCGCTGCGCCATTACGGGCTGCGATAACTGTGCCCTTTCCGGACGACGGAAGGAATGAGTCCGCACCAGCCCCTTTCCTTTTCAGGGGGAGCGGAGCACAGGAATTGGCGATGGCTGTCGAATCCGCCCCCCCATCTGCCCCAGCGCCCGCCGACCGGAACCAACAACGGCTCCTGCTGGTGACTGGCGTGCTCGGCGCGGGCAAGACCACGGCGCTGCGGGTGCTCGAAGATCTGGGCTGGGAAGTGATCGACAATTTCCCGATCCGCATGCTCGAACGATTGCTCGACACGCCCGATCTTGCCGAGGGCGAACATGCTCCACTGGCGATCGGCTTCGATTCCCGCACCCGCGGGTTCAATCCGAATGCCGTCGTCGAAGTGGTCAAGCGGCTGACCCGGCGCGACGACATCGAGGTGACGACGCTTTATCTCGATTGCGGCGGCGAAGAATTGCAGCGCCGCTATAATGAAACCCGTCGGCGTCACCCGCTCGCAGCAGACATGCCCGCGTCCTCTGGCATCAGCGCCGAGCGCGAGATCATGGAATCGCTGCGCCGCTGGGCGGACATGGTGATCAATACCACCGCCTTCTCGGCCAACGAGCTGCAACAAGCGATCCGCGAACAATTCGCGCCGCAATCCGGCCCGGTGATGACGGTGACGGTGACCAGCTTCGGCTTTTCGCGCGGCATGCCGCCAGTCGCCGATTTCGTCTTCGACATGCGCTTTCTCGACAATCCCTACTGGGATCAGCAGTTGCGCCCGATGACCGGAAAAGACGAACAAGTGGCGGAATTCATTCGCCGCGATCCCGCTTTCGAGGCGGTCTTCGCCCGGATCAGCGATCTGTTGCTGACCGTGCTGCCGCGCTTCAAAGTCAACGGCAAGGGCTATGTCCATATCGCCTTTGGCTGCACCGGCGGTCGCCATCGTTCGGTGTTCATGGTCGAACAAATCGGCGCGGTCTTGCGCGACGCGGGTTTTTCTCCCACATTGCTGCACCGCAACCTAAGCTCGCGCGCGGCCAATCTTGTCGAAGGTATGGCGGTACGATGAGCTTCGAAACCAAATCGGGCAGTATCTTGGCAGTGTCGCATAGCTATTCCAGCCCATCGGCAAAGCCGGGCTATCGGAGCGCATCTTTCGCATGATCGGCATGATCCTTGTCACCCACGGCAGGCTCGCCGACGAATTCGTGCTGGCGATGGAGCATGTCGTCGGCCGACAGGAAGCGGTGGCCACGGTCTGCATCGGCCCCAATGACGATATGGAACGCCGCCGCCGCGACATCGCCGACGCCATCAAGGCGGTCGATAGCGGAGAAGGCGCGATTATTCTCACCGATCTGTTTGGTGGCACGCCTTCGAACCTGGCGATCTCGCTGATGCAGGCCGGAAAAATCGAAGTCATCGCCGGCATCAACCTGCCGATGCTGATCCGCCTGGCCGGCGCGCGCAAGACCGGCGATGTCCGCACCGCGGTGACCGCCGCGCGCGATGCCGGACGCAGCTATATCACCATCGCATCCGAATTTCTCGGCCAGGAGGCTTGAATATGCCCACGCCCGAGCTTCGCGAGACCGTGAAGATCGTCAATATCAAGGGCCTCCACGCGAGGGCCAGCGCCAAATTCGTCAATACCGTGGCGATGTTGCCCGATGGCCTAGACGTCAAAGTCTTCAAGGACGGGATGGAAGCCGGGGGCGGCTCGATCCTCGGCTTGATGATGCTAGGCGCGGCCAAGGGTGATCATATCGACATCGCGGTTGCGGGCGAAGATGCCGAACAGGCCATGGCCAAACTGGTGGGGTTGATCGTCGATGGCTTCGGCGAGGATTGATAACGCAACCATTGCTCGTGACCTATCCGCCTTGCCCCGCCCATCCTGAGCTTGTTGAAGGACTGCACTTCTTTTCAACCGCGAGAACGAAAGGCAGTGCTTCGACAGGCTCAGCACGGACGGGTAGGATTTTGTCGGTCAGCTTTGATATGATCCGGCGATGACAGGGTCGAATAGCCACCGCCTGATCACCGGTTTCTCCAATCCCACGATCAAATTCCTGCGCGGGCTGCGCGACAAGAAGCAGCGCCGGCTCGAACGGCGTTTTCTCGCCGAGGGCCTGCGGCTGCTGACCGATGCCCGCGAGGTCGGGCTGCTTCCCGAAATGCTGGTGATGGCAACGCAGCGCGATCCGCATCCACTGCTTGACGAATTGATAGCGGCGGTGGCGGCCTCGGGCGGCGAGATTCTCGAGATGAGCGGCGACCTGCTGACCAAGGTCACCGGCAAGGATAATCCACAAGCGGTCTGCGGCGTCTTCGCCGAATTCGATACAACGCTTGGCGCGATCGACCGCCGCACCGCGCCGATCTGGCTGGTGGCACAGGCGCTGCGCGATCCCGGCAACCTCGGCACCATGCTGCGTACCGGCGACGCCATCGGCGCGGGTGGGCTGATCCTGCTCGATGATTGCGCCGATCCGTTTTCCGCCGAAGCGGTGCGCGCCAGCATGGGCGCGATCTTCACCCAGCGGGTGGCACGGGCGCGATGGGAGGAATTCGAACCGTGGCTGCGCCAAGGCGCCGGGCAACTGGTCGCCGCGTCTTTGCGCGACGCCCAGCCCTATCGCGGCGCGCCTTACCAGGCGCCGTGCTTCATCATGGTCGGCAATGAATCGCGCGGACTGCCCGAGGCTTATGAATTGGCCTGCGATCTGCGGGTGACCATGCCGATGAAGGGCCGCGCCGATAGCCTCAACGCCGCGATTGCGGGAGCGGTGTTGGGTTACGAAGTCCTAGCGAAGCTGGATGCTTAAACTCCCCTCCTCTGAAGAGCAGGGCAATCGCATATCGCTCGTCATGCTGACGGAAGTCAGCATGTGGATTCACATTCGAAGTGCAACAGGTTGAAGATTTCGGCGGGAGTTTGGAAGCCGAGGCATTTTCTGGGTGTATTGTTATAG
>JAMFSI010000153.1 GCA_026225215.1 Sphingomonas palustris
CATCCCGACCTAAGCCGAAAGAATATTGCCTGTCCATGTTGGCGACCGCTAAACCCGCCAACACCTCAGTGTCAGCCGCAGCCCCGCGGTGAAACGGGCCCTAGGCCTAGCGAACGATTCGGTCAACGCCCTTTTTTGCAGTTTTACGACAGGGTGGATCAATTGACTGATTATACATGATTTATTTTGCCTGCACGGCGGATGCAATCCGAATTCCGGCAAGCTTCGTCGGACACAGCGAGGCTGATCGGCTACCTACCCAGCCTTCACCCCCCTGAACTTCATGCCACTCACCCTTTGTTTACGCGCGACGGCTATGCCGAACCGAATATCAAATGGACCTCGTGACACAGAAGGCGCTGGATTCGGTCGCAATGAATACCCCGGAGCACCCCCAGCTCAGCGTCGCCATGAGCGTCTATAATGGCGAGCGCTTTCTGGCCGAGGCCATCGATAGCGTCCTCGGCCAGACCTTTAGCACCTTCGAGTTTCTCATTCTCGATGACGGGTCGCAAGACGGCACCCGCGACATCATCACCGACTACAGCGCGCGGGATAAGCGCATTCGCGGCATTTTCCGCGAGAACCGGGGGCTGATATATAGCCTCAACCAATTGATCGGCGAAGCGCGCGCGCCGTTGATCGCGCGGATGGATGCCGATGACATCTGCCTGCCGGAACGCTTTGCCCGGCAAATCGCCTTTCTCGCCGAGCATACCGATTATGGCGTGGTCGGCAGCCGCTGTAGTGACATCGATGAGGATGGCATGCCGTTTCCGATGCAGCCCACCCCTCACCCCACGACCCATGAGGAATTTCTCGAAGCGATCGCGACCGAGGGCCCGCTGCTATGCCACCCGGCGGCGATGTATCGGCGCGATGTGGTCCTGGCCGTGGGCGGCTACCATTCTGCCTTTTGCCATTGCGAGGATCTCGATCTGTGGTTGCGACTGGCCTCGGTCACCCGGCTATGCAGCCTGCCCGATCAACTGCTCCGCTATCGCCATTACTCTGACCAGGTGTCTAGCCGCCACGCCACTATCCAGCAGACCGGCGCCGCGGTAGCCCGCCAGGCTTATCAAGCGCGACTGGCGGGGCGACCCGACCCGACCGAGCATCTCGAACACCTGCCGGAGATAGGCCAGCTCGACGCATTGTTCGGCCGGCCCGGGGTGGCCCGCTCGGTCCGCGCGGCGGTGGCGGGAGAACTGGTCTATTCGCAAGCGGGCATGCGCGACGAGGGCTTTGACCTCGTGCTCCATCATCTGCGCGACGGCGGAGCACGCAACGGCATGTGGCGCACCGTGGCGCGATTGCTGCGTTTTGGCGAGCCACTGCGGGCGATCCGCCTGGCCACCACCCTGGCAACGCATTAGCGGGAATGGCCAACATGGATTCCTCCCCCGCCGCCAACGGTGACGATACGGCAAGCACGGACCGCGAGCCGGCGGCGATGAGCGTGGGCGGCGCTGCCGTCTGGGCGATGGCGGGGCAATATCTGTCCTTCGCCATCCAGTTCATCACCTCGGTGATCATTTCCCGGCTGTTCCTGACGCCAGCCGAAGTGGGGCTGTTTTCGATCGGGCTTTCGGCGGCGCTGATTGCTGCGGTGCTGCAGGACTTCGGGCTGACGCGCTATATCGCCGGGCTGCGCCAGGTCGACGCAGCCGAACTGCAACGCTGCAGTTCGGTGGCGCTGCTGTTTTCCTTCGTCGTCGCGGGGATCATCGCCGCCACTGCCTGGCCGATGGCGCATACGTATCACCAACCCAAGCTGTTGCCGATCATGCTGATCATCGCGGCGGGTTATCTCGTTCTGCCTTTGGCCGTCGTGCCGATGGCGCTCATGGCGCGGACGATGTCGTTCCACGGCCAGTTTGCGGTGATGGTCGGCAGCGCGTTGGCGCAAGGCGCGGTGGCGCTGATCTTATCGTGGCTTGGCTTTTCCGCCTTTGCCCTGGCCTGGGGCTGCCTGGCAGGCAATTTCGCGCGCGGCGTCATTGCCCAATTCCTCCGACCGGCGCTGCCGTGGCCGCTACGGATCGAAGGGGCAAGACCGATCGTCAGCACCGGCTCCCGGCTGACCACGCTGTATGCCAGCGGCGCCTTGGGCTCGCGCACGCCCGACATGGTGGTCGGCAAGCTGCTGGGGCTGGTCATCGTCGGCCTTTACAGCCGCGCGGTCAGCCTTTCGGACCAGTTCCGCATGCTGATCTCGGGTGCGATCGGTAGCGTGTTCTATCCCGCGCTCGCCCGCATTCGCGATCGCGGCGAGTCGCTGGGTCCGGCCTATCTGCGCGTGGTCGCCGGCTATACCGCAGTGATCTGGCCGGGCATGGCCGGTCTCGCGCTCGCTGCCGAACCGATCGTGCGCACGCTATACGGCCCGGCGTGGCTCGGCGTCGCCCCAATGCTCTCGATCATCGCGCTGGCCGAATTGCTGTTCATCGCCATGCCGCTGCAAACCGACATTCCCATTTTGCTGGGCCGGCTCAACAAGGTGCTGGTCCTGAATATCATCGATACGGTGATGTCAGTGCTGCTGCTGGTGGCCGGGTGCCGCTGGGGCGCGCTGGGGGCGGCAGCTTCGCGCTTCGCTTATGGCATCGGTTGGCTGATGCTTTACTCGCGCTTCCTCTATGGGCTGCTGCAATATGATGTCGGGGCGCTGATGCGGATATACGCCAAAAGCGCAGCGGCCACGTTGGCGGCGCTGGCACCGCTGGCACTCACTTATTGGCTATGGGCCGGTCCGGCGACAATCACCCTGCCGGTGCTGGCCTTGGCGGTGTTGGTCGGAGTAACGCTGTGGCTGGCGGCATTGGTGGTGCTGCGCCACCCCGCCGTGGAAGACCTCTTCGGGCTCGCCGCGCATATGCCCTTCGGACGCTACGTCGAGCCGCTGCGCCGGCAAGCGGCAAAATGGGCATAACCGAGCAAAACCACGCGAGAATGCCGCCTTCCGCTTAACCGAGAAGCTGCTTACCATGTCCTGATCCACGAAGCCGCGGTTCATAGGAGAAACGCCGGAGCATGAGCTCGACTACGGAAGCACCCCGCTATGTCTGGCTGATGGGGCTGGCCAACATGAGCTATGGCTATGGTTACGCCGTGGTTCTCGTCACCGCACCGCAGTTACTCGCCACGCACGGCGTGCCTGAGCCGGTGATCGCCAATCTGACCGCGCTGGCCACAACCGCCGGGCTGGCCACTTTTGCGCTCGCACCCCTGCTCGATTGCTGGTTCAGCCGGCGAAGCTGGGCCATTGGACTGGCCCTGGTGGTGGCGATGCTGGTTTTCGCCACGCTGGTGCTGCCAGCAAACAGCGCGCTGTTCGCCCCGGCGCTGGCGTTGATCGCGCTCGCCGTCGTGCTTTATAATTCGGCGATCGGCGGCTGGCTGGGCGCGGTATTGCCCAAGAGCGCGGATGAAACCATCGGCACCTGGTTCAACATCGGCAATGCCGCTGGATTCGGGATTGGCGCGCAAGTGCAGTTCTGGCTGCTCGGCCATCTTGCCGCGCCGCTGGGCGCGGCAGTAGTGGCCGCCCTGGGGCTGGCGCCGCTGGCGATCCTGGCAGTGCTGCCCTCGCCCGACGCTGGCCATGCCGACGTGCGCGAAAGCTTTGGCCGGCTCGCGCGCGATGTCTCGCAACTGGTGCGGCAAGGATCGGTGCTGCGCATTATCGTGCTGTTTCTGCTACCTTGTGGCGCCTTCACGCTGACCAATGCCTTTGGCGGCCTCGGCGGCGACTTTCATGCTTCACCGGGGCTGGTGGACAGCGCCAACGGCATCGTCGCGGTAGTGGTCAACCTGATCGCGGCGCTGCTGTTCAAGCCGCTGTTGACGCGGGTGCGCGCGCCGCTCGCCTATCTTGCGGTGGGCAGCATCGGCGCGGTCTTCACGCTGGCGCTGCTGCCCCTGCCGCTGATGCCATGGGTGTTCGTGCTGGCGGTGATCGGTGAAAACATCGCTCAAACCTGTGCGCAAGTCGCCCAGAACGCGATAATTTTCCGCTCGATCCCGCTGGGCAGCCCGCTGGCATCCAGCCAGTTCGGTCTGCTGACCACCGCTTTTCAGCTTCCATATGCCTATATGCAGGCGCTCGACGGGCGTGGCTATGGCTGGCGCGGCGTCTCGGGCTCGTTCCTGATGGATGCGGGCGTCAGTATGGCCGCCTGCGCGCTGGTGCTGATCCCGGTGCTGGGCTGGCTACGCGCCGGACTGCTCGAAGCGCCGGCGGATGCCGTGCCCGCTCACGCAAGTGGCGCATGATATATATCGTGCGAAAGGCTTCTGTTTTCGCGTGTCCGGCCTAAATAGACGCCATGCCCCCTGACACAGCCATCAACGATCCCAACGCCCGCCACGACGGTTGGGAGACGCTACGCCGCTTCTTCCCCTATCTCTGGCCGCGCGACAATCCGGGCCTACGGCTGCGTATCGTCATCGCGGTGACCTTTGTGCTCCTATCCGTCGCTGCACAGAATGTTCTGCCGTTCCTGCTGCAATGGGCAGTCGATGCGATGAAGCTCAGCGGCCCACGGCTGCCACAATTCGTGCTGCTCTGCGTGCTCGGCTATGGCTTCGGGCGCTTCGCGGGTGTGGCCTTCGACAATTTCAGGAACATCGTCTTCGAGCGCGTCGGGCAAGATGCCACTCGCGCATTGGCCGAGCATGTCTTCGCGCGGCTGCACCAGCTCTCCTTGCGGTTCCACCTCGCGCGGCGCACCGGCGAAGTCACCAAGGTGATCGATCGCGGCACCAAGAGCATCGACACGATGCTCTATTTCATCCTGTTCAACATCGCGCCAACGGTACTGAACCTTGCGATCGTCGCGGTGATTTTCGCGGTCAAGTTCGGCTGGACGCTGGTCACCGCCACCGCGATCGCGGTGGTGGCTTACATCTGGGCGACCCGCGCCATCACCGAATGGCGCACGCATCTGCGCGAGACGATGAACCGGCTCGACGGCCACGCCATGGCGCGCGCGGTCGATTCATTGCTCAATTACGAAACGGTCAAATATTTCGCAGCCGAGGTTCGCGAACTGGAGCGCTACGGTCGTGCGACCCGCGCCTATGCCGACGCCGCGGTGAAGAGCGAGAACAGCCTTGGCCTGCTCAATATTGCGCAG
>JAMFSI010000025.1 GCA_026225215.1 Sphingomonas palustris
CGACGAGGTGGTCGATTATTACCTCGATAGCGCGATGCGGCTGGTGCGTCCTGCCGAGCGGATCGATGCCGCGATTCCGCGCGCCACGGCCGAAGGTCTGGTCGAGGAATGCTTGCGCGCAAGCTAGCCTGAAGGGCCCGCACGCTCGGCTGGCGCCAGCGCTGCGATGCCCAGCCTTTCCAGTCGTCATTCAGCTCAATCGCACGCAACGGCGCGGCCCCGTTCGCGCAGGTGGATCGTGGGCGGTGCCATGGCTGCTCCGACAGACATCGGCCGTTATAAAAATAATACATATATATATCAGTCTATTAAATAGGTCCAATGAGTTTCTTTGGCATATAAAATATTTATTGACGGCGTGAGCGGATTGGATGAGTAGTGGCGAAAGTCGCATCGTCGGATTCGCCCGAACGCCCGCGGCTCCAAGTAACGCGCTGACCGGAGCATAAGCCCCGGCGGCTATTCAGGGGGATGCCATGAGGGAATTCAATGGTTTGCGGATGTCCGCAATTGCGGGCTTGCGGACGAGCGTAGCGCTGTCGGGCATTGCCTTGGCGCTGATCGTGCCCGGCATAGCGCTGGGGCAGGCGGCGCCGGTCCCGACAGATCAGAACACCGTCGCGCCGCTCACCGGCGGTGGCGCGGTGGATAGTGCCCCGGCCAGTGCCGAGATCGTCGTCACCGGTACATCGCTGCGCGGCGTCGCGCCGGCAGGCGCGGAAAGCATCCAATTGAGCCAGGCCGACGTGGTTGCCTCCGGCGCTACCAGCACCCAGGCGCTGCTTGCCGATATTCCCCAGCTTAGCGGTTTCGGCACTGCGCCTTATTCGGGGCAGGGTGGCACGCAGCTTACGGTCAACCGCGAGAACCTGCGTAATCTGCCGTTGGGTACGGGCGGCGGATCGCCGACGCTGGTTCTGATGGACGGCCATCGCTTCGCCGGTGACGGCATTCGACAGACGGTTCCCGATTCCGGGGTCATTCCGCCCGGTATGATCGACCATGTCGAGGTGATTCTCGATGGCGGCTCGGCGGTCTATGGCGCGGATGCCATTGGCGGCGTGATCAACTTCGTCACCAAGCATGATTTCGACGGCATTCAGATCAATGGCAGCCATGGCTTCGGTGACGATTACAACACCACCAATATCGATTTTCTGGTCGGCAAAAAATGGGGCAGCGGCTCAATCTACCTCGGCTACAGCTACGCTTATAATTCGGCGATCCAGAACGCCGACCGCAGCTATGAACGGCAGGTCAGCTATGCCGGCGGGACGGTCGCGCCGGCGGGGCTGCAGTGCAATGCGGGCAATGTCCAGAATCTCGATCCAAGCGCCGGCCTGGCGCCGGTCAGCACCTATGCGATCACCGGTACCAATCCGCTGACCTTTGCCGCAGGAAACCGGAATCTGTGTGACGCCAGTAAATATGGTGAGCTGTTCCCACAAGAGACCCGGCATTCGGTGATGGCGGGTTTCCGCCAGGATCTGACGTCATCGCTCGATCTGGAGGTCAAGGGCTTCTACTCGTTCCGCGAAGACAAGTTTAACTCCGGGACGCAGGACGGCTACACCGCTGATATCAACGCTGCGAGTCCTCTCGCTCCCGGCTACAACCCTGCCGGTTTCCAGTTTACCGGCCCTGTTACCGGGGCTTCCAGCTTCTTCGAAGCGGTCAGCGGCAATTTCAGTGCGGTGAACGGCAATTATACCCCGCAAATTACCAAGCTTTCGACCTGGGGAATCACCCCGACGTTGAATTGGAAAATCGGCAAAGATTGGCACATGAAGGCTTTCTACAATTACGGAGAGAGCCGTACCGTCGTGCATCAGCCCACGCTTAACACCACCCAACTGGCCGCAGATATCCTGGATAATACATTCAACCCTTATAATCCCGCCGCGGCCTCCAACGCTGCCGTCATACCGGCTTTGCTGAACTACGAGAATTACGGGCTCGGCGTCAGCAGCATGAGCAATGCCAAGGTGGTATTCGACGGACCGGTGTTCCAACTGCCCGGTGGTGAGGTCAAGGCTGCGGCGGGCGGCGAATATCTCGGCGAGAAGTATCATGGCATCTTCCAGGCCACAGACACGCCGGAGAACACTGTAAATACCTCGCTGTATCCGCTTGCCTATTACAAGCGGCACGAGTTTTCAGGCTTTGCCGAAATCAACCTGCCTTTGATCAGCAGCTTGGTGGTCAACGCGCAGGAGCGCTACGACCATTACAGCGATTTCGGCGGCAATTGGGCGCCCAGCCTCGGTGCCCAGTTCAAGCCGGTGAGCTGGATCACCTTGCGCGGCAAATGGAACAAGGCGTTCCAGGCGCCAAGCCCGGCAAACCTTGCTAACGGCGGCGCTTCGTCCGCGCCATTTCCCGCAGCTTACCAGCAGTATGTTCCCCTGCTGGTCAATCCCACTGGCAATCCTGGTACCTTGGGTGGCGGCGGCAATGCCGGTGCGGTTCCCTATACCAATCCGATCATCGCCATTCAGGGGTCTGATCCCCATCTTCAGCCGCAACGTGCCACGACTTATGATCTAGGTTTTGACATCAAGCCACCAGCGGTTCCGGGTCTGGCGCTCCACGGGACCTATTACCACATCGATTATCGCGGCACGATCGGCATGCCGCCACAGGGTTCGAGCTCGAGCTTCTGGACGCAGTTCCAAGGCAATTACGCGATGAATCCGACCTATGCACAGGTGGTGGCGATCCAGCAGGCATTGGGCGTTTCGCCGAGCAATATTGCGTTAACACTGGCTGGTGCCAATTGCACGCCTACGTCCTGCAACATTTATGCGATTTCGAATGCCATCACCACTAACCTAGGCGGAGCCAGAGTCTCGGGTCTCGATTTCGGCTTCGATTACCAACATCCGGTTTCGTTCGGTTCGATCTATGGCAGTTTCAATGGTACCTATCTGCTGAACTACCAGACATCTCCCAATGCTACCGCCGCTTTTTCACCCAACGGGGCGGGCAACTCGCTGTCGTTGACCGGACTTGTTCCCCGGTTCAATTTTGTCGGTACAGTGGGCACGACCATCGGCGAGAACTTTCGGGCCCAGGTTAAGTGGAACCATCTCGATGGTGGCAATGTGGCCCCGTACAGTCTGGGCCTCGGGCAGGTCACCCAATCGGCGTTCAACACCTTCGACTTCTTTGCGAAATACGACCTGAGCCGGAGCAGCCTGCCGCCGATCAGCCTGACGTTGGCCATCACCAACATGTTCAACACCAGCCCCCCGATCTTCAACGGCGGGAATGGCATCACCAATGGCTACAACGAGAGCACGGTCGGCCGGGTTATCCAGCTGGGCGCCAGCGTGAAATTCTGATGTCCGCTTTATAGACCCAATCTGCCTATTGCCCGACCTGCGAATATGCGTCGGTCGGGCTTTTTTGAGGACGCCATCATGCCCGTGTGGGACATCTCTTTGCTGCGCCGTTCGTCTATGCATCTGCGTAAAAGGCGGTTGCAGCTAGCTTGCTTTCCACTGCTCGCGGCGGGCTTGCTGGTGGGCGCCACGGCGCCGTCGTGGGGAGCCGGCGCGGAGTCAGCGACGCCAGTTGGCGCTGCCATCGATCCACTCTTCGCCCAGCCCTATATCGACAAGGACGAATGGCGCGATGCGCCAGTCCGCCATCGCTATGTCCATGGCGGCTTCAAGGGCACGGACACCCGCTTCTCCTTCTATTTCCCAGCAAAGACGCAATATCGCGGGCGGTTTTTCCAGCATGTGACGCCGGTGCCGGGCAGCGAGAATACTGCGCAAGCCGAGGCGGCAGGCGGCCAAAACAAGATCGGCTTCGCCATCGCCAGCGGCGCCTATTTCGTCGAGACCAATGAAGGCGGGCAAGTTGATATCGGCAAGGGCGGCGGCATCCTGCAAGCCGACCCGACGATCATTTCCTACCGCGCCAATGCCGCCGCGGCACAATATTCGCGGATCGTAGCCGAGCAGATGTATGGCACCGCCAAGCGCCCATACGGTTATGTCTATGGCGGTTCGGGCGGCGCCTACCATACCATCGCCGGCTTCGAGAACACCCATGGCGTCTGGGATGGGGCGGTGCCTTATGTCCCGGGCTCGACCATGGCGATCCCCAATATGTTCACCGTTCGCATCCGGGCGATGCGTATCCTGGCGGATAAATTCCCGCAAATTCTCGATGCCGTGGAGCCCGGCGGCAGCGGTGATCCCTATGCTGGGCTGAGCCCCGAACAAGCCGACGTGCTGCACGAAGTCACGCGGATGGGTTTCCCGATGCGCTCATGGTTCGGCTACAAGACTATGGGCATCCATGGGATGGCAGCGCTCTATCCCGGCATGAAGCTCGCCGATGGCAGCTATTTCACCGATTTCTGGACCAAGCCGGGCTATCTCGGCCATGATCACCCCGAGCAATTCGTCGGCGCGCGGCTGCAATATCAAACCAGCGTCGCTGCCCTGGTCAGCGGCGCCGAGGCCGCGAATGACGGGCTCAACACCGATGCCTCCAGCAATCGCAACCGGGGCGGGGTCAACAACGCCTTCCGCGCCGTCGGCGATGATGCCAACAAACGCATCGTCGGCTTGCGACTGGTCGGAACCCCGCCGACCACGAATTTCATCGGCGGCGATCTGCTGATCCTGAGCGGGGCGGCCAAGGGCCAAAGCCTGCCGCTGGCGCATATCGACGGCAATGTCGTGATCCTGGGGATCACCGACAAGGATGTCCTGGCCAAGCTGGCGCCAGGTGATGCCGTCCAGGTCGATAATTCCAACTTCCTGGCGCTAGAAACCTATCATTGGCATCAAGTGCCGAGCGCCGACTACAAGGTCTGGGACCAGTTTCGCGGAGCCGACGGCAAGCCGCTCTATCCGCAGCGTCCGATGCTGCTCGGGCCGCTGTTCCT
The DNA here is from genome assembly GCA_026225215.1 of Sphingomonas palustris. Lineage (GTDB taxonomy): Bacteria > Pseudomonadota > Alphaproteobacteria > Sphingomonadales > Sphingomonadaceae > Novosphingobium > Novosphingobium palustris. Next base: position 4,907 of record JAMFSI010000025.1, read on the forward strand.
GCGGGCGAGCTTCGGCCCGGTGGAAACGGGCAAGTTCGACGGCAAGATGATCCTGATCTCGTCGCTATGGGACCGCGAGGCGATGCCGTGGCAGGCCGATTGGTATCGCCAGCGGATCAATCAGAATTTCGGCGCCAGCGCCGATCAGCATGTGCGGCTGTGGTACACCGATTACGCGCAGCACGGCGATGAATACGCTATCGAAGACCCCACCCGCACCGTCAGCTATGTCGGCGAGTTGCAAGTGGCGCTGCGGGCGCTTTCGGCCTGGGTCGAGCACGGCACGCCGCCGCCCGCGAGCACCAGCTATCGCATCGACGATGGCCAGGTCATCGTGCCCGGCACGGCGGCGGAGCGCAGGGGCATCCAGCCGGTGGTCACCTTGACCGTGAACGGCCACGATCGCGCCGATATCGCAGCAGGCCAGACGGTGGTTTTCACCGGCACCATCGCCGCACCGCTCGGCGAAGACAGTGTAGTGAACGCAGCCTGGGATTTCGACGGCGCGGGAACCTTCCCGGAAAGCTCGCCGATCGGGCGCAGCGGGCGTTCGGTCACCGTCACTATCAGCCACCGCTTCGACAAGCCGGGAACCTATTTCCCGACTTTGCTTGGTACGACCCAGCCCAATACCGCGCTCGGCACGCCTTATGCGCGGTTGCAGGATCTCGGGCGGGTGCGCGTCGTGGTGAAGTAGAGCTTTAGCTGCGGTGATCCTGACTGACGGGTCAGGATCACCGCAAACCGGTATTATCCCATTGCCGCGATCACACCGCCATCGACCTTGACGTCGGACCCGCTGACGAACGAGGCGCCGGGCGAGCATAGAAACGCCGCAACCGAGGCGATCTCATCAGCGGTGCCTTCGCGCTGAAGCGGCGTGGACTTACGCATCTCGTCCATGATCGGATGGGCTTTCTTTTCGTCGCGGCCCATCTGGGTATCGATCAGCCCGGGCGAGATCGACATGATCCGCGCACCGCGCTGGCCGAACAGCGCCGCCTGCTTTTCGACCATGCGATGGACGCCGCGCTTCGACACCGAATAGGCATAGCCCGAATTGTCGCCGGCAATTGCGTGCAGCGGCGAGGAATCGTCGCTCAGGCCCAGCGCATCGATGGCCGCGTCGATGTCGGGCTTGGCGGCCGAATATCCCGCCGAGGATGCAATCAACACCGCGCAGGCGCCCGCGATCATGCGCGGCTGGATCACGCGCAACAGCCGAATCGAGGCATCGTAATTGACCGTGAAAACCTTGGTGGCGTCGCCGCGCGTGGGCGACAGGCCGGCGGTATGGACCACCGCGCTGATCTCACGATCCCCCAGCAGCTTGGTAAGCTGGCCTGGAAAATCCCCATGCGAAATATCGCCCGCCAGTACCTCGGCATTGGCACCGGCCGTGCGCAGCGTGGCCGCCAGCGTATCAAGCCGGCCCGCGTCAAGATCGCACAGGATCAAATCATGGCCGGCGATCGCCAGCCGGATTGCCGAAGCAGATCCCATGCCGCCAGCGGCGCCGGTGATGATCGCGACGGGCTTGGGGGTGGTTTGCGTGGTCATGCCTTTTCCTTTTCGTTGATCTCTGCAATCAGTTTGCGGACTCCGGCAACACAGGCCCCGAGCCGCTCATGCGCGCTCTTGCCAGCGAGGGCGGCGCTGCGTTGCGGCACTTCAATGGCGTAAACGCGGTCCTTAGGCAGCACGCGCAGCCAATCGCGCAGCCCGAGTTCACCTTCGCCCGGCACCATGCGCTCGAACATCGCTTCCTCCATATAGCTGGCGATAGTTGGCACGCGCGGCGCGTCGGCCACCTGGATATAGTCGATGAGTTCGGGGTCGAGTGCGGCGATATCTGCGGGCGTCGATCCCGAGCGGGTAATATGCATGGTGTCGATCAGCAGGCGGAAATCGGGGCGGCCGATGTGGCGGAGCGCGGCGAGCGCCTTGGGCAAATTATCGATCGTGAGCGCCGGAGCCAGTTCGGTGGTGATGCGCAGCCCGCGTGTCGCGCACATCTCGGCGAGCACGGCAAATTCATCGCAGGTGCGCGTGAAATCCGGGTCCATGCTCACGGTATTGATGCGCGGCGCGCCCAATTCGGCGAACAGATCTAGGTCTGCCGCGAAATCGCGCGCGCTCGCGCCTTCGCGGACGGTGCAGCCTTCGCCGAGCGAGATCGACACGCCGGTGTCGCGCATCGCGGCGATCATTTCGCGGCGCAGCGGCACATCGTCGCGCAACGAAAAAATCGGATAATCATGGACGCCGAAAGCAAAGCCCGTGAGCCCGGTGGAAATATGCTGGCAGCCAAGATCGGCGGCCAATTGGACGAATTCCACCGGCGGCATGCCGAACACGCTGATATTCTCGATTCCGATCGCGGGCATGGCATTCTCTCCAATCGGGCTGCCGTTTCGGCTATCAGTCCCGATGCGCAACATCACCTGCGCCGCCCCGTTAGCAACGGACAAAATTATCGAGTTAGGGCCATCTGTGCATCCGCCTAGCCATAATGCGGAAACGGGACCGTCGGCGTGCCGGAGTCAGGGAGCGAGGCGGCACAGACTATCCGAAACAAAGTTTCGGATCAGGCACTCAAACGATCCGCGTGCCCGTCAATTTTGCCGAACCGAGCATGCCCAGCTTGACCTTGCCGCTGATGACATCGCCGTCGACCGTCAGATCGTATTTCAGCGTGATCTTCATCGGCTTCTCGACCTTCAGCTCGAACTTCACCTTGCCGCCGTCATAGCTGCCCGTGAACTCCTGTCGGCCTTCCGGGCTTTCCAGATAGCCACTGAGCGCGGTGCCGTCGGTGGCGAAATGTGCGGTCATTTCCTGTGGTGGCCCCATCGGCGGGACCATGGTGATCTGCCAGTCGCCATCGACGGAAGTAGAAGCAGCCGGAACAGGTGCCGCAACGGCAGCGACCGGTGCTTCGGCAACCGCGACCTCTACGGGTGCCGGTGCATGACTGGCTGCAGTTCCGGCCCCAGTTCCGGCAATATCGCGCCCCTCGATTACGCTCAGCAGCTTGGCCGGGGTCAGCGGCAGGTTCACCGGCACTTCACCGAAGGGCGCCAGCGCGTCGGTAATGGCGTTGACCAGCGTCGGCGGCCCGATGATCGCGCCGCCTTCGCCGACGCCGCGCATCCCGCCCACCGACTGCGAGGGCGTGTTGGCATGAACGAATTCGAAGGTCGGGATGTCACTGATCTGCGGCAGCAGGTAATCCTTGTAAGTCACGGTGGTGGGATTGCCGCGCGCGTCGTAGTGGAAATCCTCGAGCAGCACGGTGCCGATGGCTTGCGCCAGGCCGCCGGCAATCTGGCCCTCGACCACCGCCGGATTGATCACCGTTCCGCAGTCCTCGCTCGATATCCAGCGCAGGATTTTTACGAATCCGGTGTCGACATCGACCTCGACAGTGCAGGCATGGGCGGCGCTGGTGAAGGTCATCGGCGGCGGCGTGTAGCGATATTGCGCTTCCAGCCCGGCCTCGAAGCCTTCCGGCAAGCGCGCGGGCTCGCCATAAGCGATCTCGGCGATGCTGCGCAGGCTGCGCGACATTTCCGGCGCGCCGCTGACATGGATCATGCCGTCGGTGATGGTGATCGTCTCCGGGCTGGCGTTGAGCAAATGGGCGGCAAGCTCCTTGACCTTGCTTGCCAGCAGATCGGAAGCCTTGATCGCCGCGCCGCCGCCGATCACGCCCTGGCGACTGCCCGCCGCGCCGGGGCTGAAGCCACCGCGCGAGCTGTCACCCTCGAATACGGTGACATCTTCATAAGCCACTCCCAGCCGATCGGCGATCACTTGCGCCATCGTCGTGGCGGTGCCGTGGCCTTGCGAGTGCGTGCTCATCAAGGCGGTGACCTGGCCAGTCGGTTCGATGCGCAGCTGCGCCAGTTCGCCGGTCATCACCGGCATGCTGCCCGCGCTGCCGGTGGGTTCGATATAAGCGGCGATCCCCAGCCCGAGATAGCGGCCGGCCTTGCGCGCTTCCGCCTGCTCGCGGCGAAAAGCGGCGACATCGAAATAGGCCAGCAATTTCTCCAGGCATTCGGCGGGCGTAATGTCCTCCAGCGGCAGCCCCATCACCGATGCCGCCGGCTGTTCTTTCAGCGTCAGCAGATTGCGGCGGCGCAATTCGATCGGATCGATGCCCATCTGCCGTGCCGCAGTGTCGAGCGCGGTTTCGCGCGCCAGCGATTCCATCGCCCAGGGGCCGCGATAAGCGGCCAGCCCGATCGTGTTGCTATACCAGCCGCGCGTCAGGAAACCGAAAGCGGGGATCTTGTAAGCTCCCCACAAAAACATCTGCACCGCGACATTGGCATCGGCTCCTTGTGGATAAGCGCCGTTGTTCGAGCTGTAATCGGAATGGCTGGCCAGCAGCTTGCCATCCTTGTCGAAGCCAATCCGCAGCGTCATTTCCGCCTCGCGCGCCTGATTGGCGGCGGTCAGGTTTTCGTAGCGATCCTCGATCCATTTGAGTGGCCGGCCATAGAGCAAGGCCGCGACCACCGTCGCGGTTTCTTCCTTCCAGGGGGTATTCTTGAGTCCGAACGAGCCGCCGACATCCTTGGCGATCACCCGGATCGCAGTTTGCGGCAAACCCAGCGCCATCGACATCCAGCGGGCGATGTTGGTCGGGCTTTGGCAAGTGATGTAGAGTGTCAGTTCTTCCGGGCCGTCGCGGCTGGCGACCACGCCCCGGGTTTCCATCGGCGATTGCGAAATACGCTGGTGCGTGACGTGATGGGTGATCTGATGCGCGGCGCCGTTCAGTGCAGCATCGAGGTCTTCGTCGATTTCCTCATCGCCCATCTCCTGGGAGATATTGTGCTCGGTGGTGGGATGCACCGGCGCCCCCGTCCGGGCATCGGCGATGGTGACCACCGGGTCTTCCTCGGCGTATTCCACCTCGACCAGCGCGGCGGCGTCCTCGGCGATATGGCGGCTATCGGCGATGATCAGCGCAATCGGGTCGCCGACATAAGCGACGCGTCCGTCCGCGAGCAGCGTCACCGGCACTTCGATCGGCATCAGGAAAAAGCTGAGCAGTTCGATCTTTTGTTTCGACAGATCGGCATGAAGGAAAACGGCATGAACCCCCTCCAACTCGCGTGCTGCCGTCGTATCGATCGACAGGATACGCCCGCGCGCGATCGGGCTGCGCGCGAAAGCGACGTGAAGCATGCCGGGCAGGGCGATATCGTCGACGAATTGCCCACGCCCGGTCAGCAGGCGCGGATCTTCCTTGCGCAGCACTCGCTGGCCGATGTAGCGGGCCGCGCCGATGCCTGTTGCGCCGAATTCGGGAGCGTTCATGCGACCTCTCCGGCCCTGGCGCCGGCATCCGCGGCGAGACGTTTGGCGGCGCGACGGATGCCCTGATACCCGGTGCAGCGGCAGATATGTCCGGAGAGCGCACCGATCAGCGCTTCTTCGGTGGGGCGGGCATCGCCGGCGGTCAGCGCCGCCAGCGTCATGACCACGCCGGGGGTGCAGAACCCGCATTGCAGCGCATGTTCCTCGCGCATCGTCTGCTGGACGGGGTGAAGCGTGCCATCGGGCTCGGCCAGGCCTTCGGCGGTGGTGACATCGCTGCCATCGGCCTGCACCGCCAGCATCAGGCAGCTGCGCACCGCTTTGCCATCGACGATCACCGTGCAGGCGCCGCAAACGCCATGTTCGCAGCCGAGGTGGACGCCGGTATAGCCACCATCGATGCGGAGGAAATCGCCAAGCGACACGCGGCTCTCGACCTGGCCATGCAACGGCCGACCGTTAACGGTAACGGAAATCTGGTGCTCGCTCATGCGGCTTCCCCCAATGTCAGGATGGCGCCCAGCGTGCTGGCAAAAATGCGCTTGCCCACGGTACGGCGATATTCTGCGGTGGCATGGTGGTCATCGAAGGGCGCGGTATCGGCGAGGGCCAGCGCGGCGATAGCGGCAGGATCGATGCTATCCAGCGATTGCCCGATCAGCGCTGCCTCGGCCTGGCGGGCCTTGATCGGGGTGGGCCCCATGCCGAACCAGGCGATGCCGGCGCGCGCGATGGCGCCGCCTTCGATCGCCAGCGCGCCGACCACGCCGACCAGCGCGAAATCACCGGGCCGCTGCGCCACTTCGCGGAACAGGGTGATGTGGTTTGCGGGCCAATCGGGAAAACGGATCGCGGTGACCAGCTCGTCGGGCTCGAGCATGGTCATGTAAGGGCCGAGGTAGAAGTCGTGCGCGGCAACCTGCCGTGTGCCGCGCACCGAGCTGACCTCGATCATCGCGCCGAGCGCGACCGAGGTCGCGGGCAGTTCGGCGGCCGGTTCGCCCAGCGCAATCGAGCCGCCGACGGTGCCGCGATTGCGCGTCTGGTGATGGCCGACATGGCGCACCGCCTGGACCAGCACGGGCAGATCGCGGGCGAGATCGGCGTTGGTCAGCACGTCGCATTGGCGCGTGACCGGGCCGACGCGCGTGAACCCGGTTTCCTTGGTGATGCCTTGCAACTCGGGGATCTTGTTGATGTCGACGAGGATGAATGGCTGGCTCATCCGCAGGTTGAGCAGCGGCATCAGTGTCTGGCCGCCGGCGATCACCGTGGCGCCGCCACCGGCCTCGTCGAGAATGGCGCAAGCCTCGGCGATGGTCGTAGGGGCGACATAATCGAAGGGGGCGGGCTTCATTTTCGTGCTCCGTCGAGCAATTGACGCAAGAGCGCATTGTCGAGCACCACGGTGGGCGCGGCAGCGCGGCGGCCGTATTCGAAGGCAGCACCGGCCACCACGATCACCAGCAGCCCGATGGCCACTCCCTGCCAGTCCTCACCGCCAAACCCATGGCCCTGGCCGATCAGCACCCCGGCGAGGACACCGCAGACCAGTGCCAGCACCCAGGCGATCGGAAAACCGCCGGAGGTCGCGACCGGCGCAGCAGCACGCGGAGCACTCGCAGTCGGGGTGGGAGCGGCGGTTGAAGCAGGCCCAGAGACGGGCTGAGCGGCTGCGCCAGTAGTTGCCGTCTCGCTTGCCCCGGCGACGATTTCGCCGAACTTGCTGAAGAACTTGGCCGAAAGATTCTTGGCCGTGGCATCGATGATCGGCCCGCCCAATTGCGCCATGCGGCCGCCGACTTCGGCTTCGACCACATAGGTGATCAGTGTGCCGGCGCCATCGTCGCTCAACTGGACCTTGGCGCTGCCCTTGGCGCTGCCGGCGATGCCGCCATTGCCTTGACCGATGATGGTATAGCCCTTGTCGGGTTCGAGATCGGTCAGGCTGACATCGCCTTTGAAGCGCGCACCGATCGGGCCGATCTTGACCTCGACCGTGGCGAGAAAGCGATCGTTGCCTTCCTTGGTCAGGGTCTGGCAGCCGGGAATGCTGGCGCGCAGGGTCTCGGGATCGTTCAATGCCTCCCAGACGCGCTGACGTGGCGCAGCGATGCGCTGCTCGCCGGTCATGTGCATGTCTCTTGCTCTCCACGATATGAAACTATGTGTATTGCTTCTGCCCGCCTCGCATCGCCGCGACAAGCCGAGATGCTGTGACAGTGGAAAAATCTCTGGCCGGATGCGGGCTCGTCGCGATAGGGCGCGGCCACGATGAGCAAGCGGATCCGAGCCATACGGTTGAAACGAGCGGCATGGTGCGCGGGTCTGCTGGCGACAATGATCGCCCAGCCGGTATGGGCAGGGCCGCCTTATCTCACCGATGACCCGGAGCCGACCGACCTGCACCATTGGGAAATCTACAATTTCGTGTCCGGCGAGCGTGATCCCGGTGCTTCCAGTGTCGATCTCGGCGAAGACATCAATTACGGCGCGGCAAAGGATCTGCAATTGACCATGGTGCTGCCGCTCCATCAGGAGACGGGTGCGCCACTTGATGTGGGCAATGTCGAACTGGGCGCGAAGTATCGGTTTGCCCACCAATTACCCGGCACCGTATCGGCCGATGTCAGCTTTTTCCCCACCGTCATCTTGCCCACCGGGCGTGGGGCGAGCCGGGCCCAGTTGTTGCTGCCGCTCTGGCTGCAGCGGGATTTTGGGCCGTGGAGCCTGTTCGGTGGCGGCGGCTACACGCTCAATCCCGGACCGGGCAATCGCAATTTCGCCGCTGTCGGGGTGGTGGTCGCCCGCACCTTGCGGCCCGGTTTCCAATTGGGGCTGGAGGTGAACCACCAGGGTTCGACGGCGGTTGACGATCGGTCGGTGACCGCGCTGAACCTGGGCAGCACGATCCACATCAAGGGGCCGTTTTCCTGGCTGGCCTCGCTAGGGCAGGGGCTGAACCGGCGCCAGACAGTGTTCTACACTTCGCTGAAGCTGGATTTGTGAGGTTAAATCCTCCCCGGCACGGGGAGGGGGACCAGCGTAGCTGGTGGAGGGGGCCCGCCTCTCGGCCCGAAATAGCTTTACAACGATAGCTGGGCCCCCTCCACCATCCTGCGAATGGTCCCCCTCCCCGTGCCGGCTACGGGATGCACGGAAGTCTGGCGGCATCTCAAATCGGCTGCGCGGGCGAGGCGATGGCAAGTAATTTTGGCAAAATTCAAGTATTCGGTGAAGTATTTCAGGACCATGTGCCTCAGCCAGGCACACCAGAGAATGCAAGATTTTCTTCATCTTTCCAATATTTTGGAGACTTCCGTGCATCCCGTAGCCGTGCCGGGGAGGAATTTAGCTTCCCGTCGGCAGCCAACCTCCAGCCGTCGCCACATACAGCCGCGCGACGTTGAGGAACTGCTTCCCCTGGGCATCGATCAGCGCCAGCCGGGCGCGTTCGTGGCTCTGATTGGCGGTCAGCACTTGCAGCACGCCGCTGTTGCCGATCTTGAAGCTCTTTTGCGACAGGTCGAGCGAACGCGCGCTGATCGCGTCGCTTTCGCGCTCTGCGACCAGCGTCTGTTGATCGGTAGCCATGGCGGAGAGCAGGTCGGAGACTTGCTGGAAGGCTTCGAGCACGGTTTCGCGGTAAGTCGCAGCAGCGGCGCGGGCATTGGCTTCGGCGCCGCGCTTTTCCGCCTTCAGCGTGCCGCCGTGGAAGATCGGCGCGGTTGCGCCGGCAAAGATGTCGAAGCCGCGGAACTCTGGGGCGAATAGCGAACCGATGCTGTTCGCCGCTTGCGAATACGTCGCTCCCAGGTTGATGTCGGGGTAGAGATTTGCGGTGGCTACGCCCACCGCTGCGGTCGCGGCATGGAGCCGCGCTTCGGCGGTGAGAATATCCGGGCGCTGGCGAACCAGCGCCGAAGGCAGCGCCACCGGCACCCGCGCTGGCAGGGTGAACTGCGAGAGCGTAAAATCGGTAGCGCCCAGTTCCGCCGGGGAGGTTCCGACCAGGATCGCCAGCATATTGCGCGCCTCGGCCAATTGCTGGTCGAGCGCGGGCAACTGGCTGTTGTCGTCGGCAAATTGCGCTTGTGCGGTCAGGACATCGACCAGCGTGCCCGACCCCAGAGTCTGGCGCAGCTTAGTCAATTCGACATTGCGATTGCTGTCATCGAGCAGCGTATGCATCGCCGCGATATGGTCGCGGATGACCGCGATCGTCAGCACTTGCGTCGCCACTCGGCCGGCAATGGTGAGATGGGCGGCGGCCGTCTGCTGGCGCTGCGCCTCGCCCTCGGCCCGTGCTTGCTCCAGCGCACGGACGTTGTGATGGAACAAGTCGAGGTCGTAGCTGATCCCGCCACCGACGGTGTAGAGATTGAAGGTCGGATTGCTGATCGCCACACCACCGCCCAGGGCAGCAGGGCTGAAGCCGAAAGCGGAAAGGTTGATTTCCTCGCGTTCGATCCTGGTATTGGCGTCGACTTGGGGCAGCCTACGGCCGGCGACGGCGACGATCTGCTGGCGGGCCTGTTCGAGCGTGGCGTTGCTTGCGGCCAGGGTCTGGTTGTTGATCAGCGCGCGTTCGACCAGCGCGTCGAGTTCGCGCGAGCCGAAACCTTCCCACCAGCGCCCGGCGGGCCCTTGGCCGAGATCGACATGATCGCCGCCGGTGCCGGCATAGCCAGAAGTAGGCGCCGGTGGTGCGGGCGCGACGAAATTGGGCCCGACCGAGCAGGCGCCGAGCAGAGGTAGCGTCACTAGAGCCGAGGCCGCCAATAGGGAAAACCGCCCAGAAAACCACATTGTCATTACTCCATCGCCATGACCGCCGGGGGTGACGCGCGACGAGGCGAGCGCATCAGGAAAATGGCGGGTAGCATGATAAACGAGATCGCTGCGAGCAGCTGGTAAACGCTGATATAGGCCAGCATCGTTGCCTGACGCTCGACCAGGCCGGCCATCTGAGCGATGGCGGTGTTCGAGCCAAGGTTGAAATCGGGCATTTGCCATTGCAGCACCGGGCTGTCGGGCCGGACGGCCTCGGTCAGATGCGATTGCGCCACGGCCTGCTGCTGAGTGAGCTGGCGCTGCAACAGCGAAATACCGAGCGATGCGCCGATATTGCGGGTCAGCGCATACATCGCCGCGCCCTGGTTGCGCAGATTGCCCGAGAGCGTGGAAAACACGATTGTCGATAGCGGCACGAAGATCAGCCCCGAGCCGATGCCTTGCACCAGCCCGTCGATCAGCAGGGTATGCGCGTCCACCGAGAGATCGATCCCGGCGTACATATATTGGCAGATGCCGGTCAGTGCCAGCCCTGTGACCAGCAGGATCTTGGTGTCGATCCGGCCGATCAGGCGAGTGACCAGGATCATCGACAGCAGCGTGCCGATCGCCCGGGGCGCGCCGATCATGCCGGTGCTCAGCGCGGTATAGCCGAGCAGGCTCTGCATCATCACCGTCAGGATCGGGATCGTGGCAAAGGACACCACGCCGATCGTGCAACTGATCAGGCAGCCGACGGCGAAATTGCGATCGGCAAACATCTGGGGGTTGATGAAGCTGTCCTTGCGGGTGAACATCTGCACCGCGGTGAGGTAGACGCAGACCAGCAATAGCGCTGCCCAGATACGCACTTCGGTGGCGTCGAACCAGTCGAGCTGCTGGCCGCGATCGAGCATCAGCTGAAACGAAGCCAGCGCGATCGACAGCGCGGCGAAGCCGAACATATCGAAGCGGGGGGGACGCACATCGCGTGTTTCGGACAGAAATGTCGCCATGCCCAGGCCGGCGAGAATACCGAACGGCAGATTGATGAAGAACACCCAGCGCCAGGAATAGGTGTCGGTCAGCCAGCCGCCCAGCGTCGGCCCGACCAGCGGCCCCAGCATCGAGCCCAGCCCGTAAATCGCCATGGCCTTGGCCTGGTTTTCCGGCGGGTTGATATCGAGCAGCGTCGCCTGGCTGAGCGGCACCAGACCGGCCCCCGCAGCTCCCTGGATCGTGCGGGCCAGCACCAGCGTCGGCAGATCATTGGCCATCGCGCAGAGCAGCGAAGCGAGGGTGAAGCCGGCGACTGAAATCACCATCACCCGCTTGCGACCAAATCGACTGGCCAGCCAGCCCGACAGCGGCGTCGCGATTGCCGAGGCAATCAGATAGCTGGTCAACACCCAGATGATCTGTTCCTGCGACGCCGACATCGTCGATTGGATATGCGGCAGCGCGACATTGGCGATAGTCGTATCGACCGCGACCATGGTCGCTGCGAGCATGGCCGAACCGGTGATCAGCCAGCGTCGCGTGCGATCGGGGTAGGGGGCGTTCACGGCTCGGCGGAGGTTCGCCCACCCGCTTCAGTGCCGTTGGCGGGCACGCTGGCCGGCGTGTCGGAGCCGAACAGATGGCGCTTGTGGCCGGTATCCACCTCGACTTCGGTGCTGAGCCCGGCATGCAGCGGCAAGCCCTGCGGCACTTCGTCGAGCGCGATTTCGACCGGCAATCGCTGCACCACTTTCACCCAGTTGCCGGTGGCGTTTTCGGCGGGCAGGATCGAGAAGCTGTTGCCGGTGCCGGGGCTGAAGCTGGCGACACGGCCTTTGATCGTCACCCCCGAATAAGCATCGATAGTGACCGTCGCCGGCTGGCCGACCCGCATGTAGGCGAGCTGGTTTTCCTTGAAATTGGCTTCGACCCAGAAATGCGTGCCTGCCAGCATGAACACCGGGCGCGAGGCGGTGACATAGCTGCCGAGTTGCAATTGATCGACCTTGGTGACGACGCCGTCGCGCGGCGCGCGCACTACGGTATGGGCGAGATCGATCTGCGCGGATTCCAGCGTAGCGGCAGCGCGGCGAACCGCCGGCTGGCTGTCTACGGTGCCGCTCAACCCGCCGGCGAGCGCTGCTGCCTTGCTGGCGGATTTGGCCTGGGCGGAGGCAATATCCTCTTGCGCGGTGCGTACCGCGAGCTCGGCGGAATCATATTGCGAACGCGAGGCAATGCCTTGCGCGAGCAGGGCTTTCTGACGATCCGCCTCGGCTTTGGCGAAGGTCAGCCGCACTTGCGCACCCGAAACGTCGGAATTGGATGCCTGAAAATCGGCACGTGTCGAGCCCACCCCGGCCCGCGCCGCGGCCAGTTGCGCTTGCGCGGCATCGACTGCGGCCTGAGATAGCGCCGGATCGATCCGGAACAGCACGTCGCCGGCCTTGACCTGCTGGTTTTCGTGAACGTCGATCTCGATGACCTTGCCGCTGACATCGGCGGCGATGCCTACCAATCCGGTCTGCAATTCGGCGTTATCGGTCGATTCATAGCGACCGCCGCTGAAATACAGCGCTGCCGCGCCGATCACGACGACCACGGGAGCGGCAATCAGCAGGGGGCCGCGCAGTTTCGACCGCGAAGAATCGCGTAAATCCAGGGGCTCGGCCCCAACTTCGCCTGCCGGCACGATATTCTCCCTGATGGGTCTGGCTTCATTGAATCCTATGCAGAGTGATAGTAAGCATGGCAAGTATCAATCGACGGTTGAAAAACGGCCGGTCGAAAATCGCGGGCCGGCCCGCTTCAAATCGCGAAGGCGACTGGTTTATGGTGAGCGATTCGCGAGTCATCGAGTTCGATGGGATCCATAATTTTCGCGATTATGGCGGCTATGCGGTGAGCGGGGGCGGTCACTTGCGCCGCGGTATCCTGTGGCGCTCGGGTCAGCACCACGAGGCCAGCGATGCCGATCTGGAGCGGCTGGCTGCGCTCGAACTGGCGGCGGTGTTCGACCTGCGGTCCGATCCCGAGCGGGTCACGCATCCGTGCCCGCGACCCGCCGGCTTTGCCGCCAAGGTGTTCATCGCGACCGAGGAAAAGGCCCCGGTCGAGGCGGGTGCGGTCAGCGCCGCGCCGCATGTCGCGGCGGGGCAGAATCCCCGGGGCCGGGATGCTGCGGGGATGAAGCTGTTGTTGCAGCACAGCTATAACACCATCCCCTTTCGCCCGGCGCTGATCGCCTCAATGCGCAGCTATTTTGCCGAATTGGCTGAGCACGGCAGCCCGAGCTTGATCCATTGCATGGCGGGCAAGGACCGCACTGGTATTGCCGTGGCCCTATTGCTCCGCGCGGCGGGGGTTCACTATGATGACGTCATGGCGGATTACCTGCTGACCAATACCGCCGGCAACGTCGAGGCGCGAATCATCGCGGGTGGAAAGGTCGTGCAGGAGCGTTCGCGAATGATGGACCCTGCAGCGCTGCGGGTGCTGATGAGTGTGGAGCCGGAATATCTCGATGCCGGTTTTGCTGGAATCGCTGAACGCCACGGCAGCGTGGATGCCTATCTGTCCGAGGTGCTGGGCGCGGATGAAGCGCTGCGTGAGAGATTGCGCGATCGGCTGGTAGAATCATAAACCCTAAATCCTCCCCGTGCCGGGGAGGATTTAGGGTTACAAAAACGCCGTCACGTCTGCGATAAATCGTTCGAACTGGTCATGGTGTAGCCAATGCCCGGCCTGCTGATATTCGATCACTCGGGCGGTCTTGAAATGCTTGATCCGCCCATCGCGCTCGGGGTTCACCGCGAAGCTGTCGGCGCCGTACAAGAGCAACATCGGGCAGGTAATTGCCTCCCATAGCGCTTCCACTTCGGCGTGTGGAAATTCGGCGACACCCCAGACGTTGAGGTAATTGTCGAATTTCCAGCTGTAAGTGCCGTCTTCGTTGCGGCTCACTGCGTGCATGGTCAGGTCGCGGGCGCGTTCGTCGGTGAGGTAGGCGTTTTCCTCTTTCATCCGCGCATAGGCCGCCTCGATCGTCGGATAGCGGCGCGGCAAACGACCGGCGGCTTTGCGTTTGTCCAGAATCCAGTCGCGCAGCCGCTGGGCATAAGGCGTCGCTTCCTGTTGCGCGGCGATGTCGGGTGAGGGGCCGAGGCCTTCGATATTGACCAGCTTGGCGACCTTCTCCGGGTAGAGCCCGGTGAAGCGCGTGGCGATATTCCCGCCGAGCGAATGCGAGATGATCGACACCCGATCATAGCCCAGCGACTGCACCAGCTGCGTGAAATCATAAACGAAGGCGAACATCGAGTAATCGCCGTCGGGCGACCAGGCGCTGTCGCCATGGCCGCGCAGATCGGGGGCGATGACGTGCCAGTCTCGGCGCAATTCCTCAGCCACCCAATCCCAGCTGCGGCAATGATCGCGCCCACCATGCTGGAGAATCAGCGGCGGCGCCTCGGGATTGCCCCAATCGACGTATTGCAGCCGCAGCCGTTGCGAGATGAAGCTGTGCGAGGTCGGGCCGGCGATGATGCTCATCGGTTGGGTGTGCTGGCCACTGGCGCGAAGGTCAAGAGGTGCTGGCCTTCGCGGCTGCCAATCCCTATCTGGTGCCCGAATAGGAGTTTAGGCGATGACGACCCACACAACGCGCATGCTGATTATCGGTTCCGGTCCAGCCGGTCTGTCCGCTGCGATTTATGGCGCGCGCGCGGGGATGCACCCGATCGTGGTGCAGGGTCTGCAACCGGGCGGGCAGCTGACCATCACCACCGATGTCGAGAATTATCCCGGCTTTCGCGACGTCATCCAGGGGCCCTGGCTGATGCAGGAAATGCAGGCGCAGGCAGAACACGTGGGCACGCGGATGCTGTGGGACACGATCGTCTCGGTCGATGTGTCGAGCTATCCCTTCCGCGCGATCGGTGACAGTGGGGACATCTATGAAGGTGATACGCTGGTGATCGCCACTGGCGCGCAGGCGAAATGGCTGGGCGTGCCGGGTGAGCAGGAATTGTCGGGCAAGGGCGTCTCGGCTTGCGCCACTTGCGATGGCTTTTTCTATCGCGGCAAGAAGGTGGTGGTGATCGGCGGCGGCAATACCGCTGTCGAGGAAGCGCTGTATCTCACCAATCACTCGCAGGACGTCACCCTGATCCATCGCCGCGATACGCTGCGGGCAGAACGGATACTGCAGGATCGGCTGGCCGCGCATCCGCATATCAACGTGTTGTGGAACCAGGCCGTCGATCATTTTATCGGCGATGCGACTGGCCTGACCGGGGTCGCGCTGATCGATACGGTGACGGGCGCGCGATCGGTCGAGCCGACGCAGGGCGCATTCGTGGCGATCGGCCATGCCCCGGCGACCGAATTGTTCCAGGAGACGCTCGAACTCGATGGCAATGGCTATATCATCGTCGAGCCCGGCACGCCGAAAACCGCCATCCCCGGGGTGTTCGCTTGCGGCGACGTGATGGACCATACCTATCGCCAGGCAGTCACGGCGGCGGGCACCGGCTGCATGGCGGCGCTCGATGCGGAGCGGTTCGTCGCCGCGCGGGGCTTTGCCGCGGCACAAGCGACGGAACGGGTGTAATCAGATGGCGGGCATGAACTGCTGAGCGGCTGTAAACAATTGTTATCTATTTTGATTATTAAGCCGACATCAGATATGCATCCCTGATCGACAGCAGGGCAATCGCATATGGAATCATGCCCAATTCGTCATCCTGACGGAAGTCAGGATCCATTCAGCTCAGTGTTCTTTGGCCAGCCGTTACCATTGGTTTTCACAACCAAGAGGTACGAAGAAACGCCATTTGCTTCCTCAGCCTGCCGAGAATGCGGATATAACCGGCGTAGCGAGAATGGATGCTGACTTGCGTCAGCATGACGAGCCATATGCGATTGCCCTGTGATCGGCAGGGGGTCGTGCAGCGGGCTTTGGTTCTTCGTTATCGCATCGGTAGAGCGAAAAACTGCCCCCACTTTTTCGTGCGATGCGATTGGCGCGCTGTGTGAATATCACGCAGCGCGCCTCATCCTTTCAAAGCGCGGAGAATCTGCTCTTCCAGCCAGGTCTGCGCGGCGGGCTCGACAAAGCTGTGGCTGGCGCCGGGGCAGATGTGCAAGCGCGGATCGCGTTTGTCCCATAGGCCCAGGAACAGCTGCGCGGTGCGATCCCGTTCGGCGAGCAGCACCCTCGTCGGCCCGGAAAAGCGAGCGAGGCCGGCGGTGATGTCCAGCGCGAGCGAACTCGGCGGAGGGGCTGGCGCCAAGGCTCGGCGAAGACTGCCGAGCAGTGCCGAAAGTGAGATCTTGCCCGTGAGCAGGCGCGCGAACGCGGCAGGATCGGTGAGACGCTGGCGGTAATGCGCGCGCAGGGCAGGTGCCGATTGCGCATCGGCGCTGTCAGCCAAATCGTCCTCTTGAGCCACAGTCCAGGGATTTGCCAGCACCAGCGCGTCGGCACCAGCACCACCGGCCAGCATCAAGGCGCTGGCGGCATCGCAATTGCCGAGGTCGACGACGCGGGTGAGTTGTGGCTGGGCGGTGCGAAAGGCAATGAGAGCAGCGTGAATATCGGCAGCGCTGTGGCGAAAGCCCAGGTTTGGCCCCTCGCTGTCGCCCACGCCGCGCCGGTCGAAGCGAAAGATCGGGAAGCCGCGCGTGGCGAGCCGCGCAGCCAGTTGCGCTTGCCCGGCCCAGGCGCCGCTGCGCACTTCATTGCCGCCCGAGACGATCAGCAGTCCGGTACTTCCGCTCGCGGCATCCAGCGTCGCGTGGAGCGTGGAGCTTTCGCAGAGGAAGGTCGGGAAACTGCGGGTCATGCCGCTGCACTGGTCAGGCTTACGGCGATAATCGCAGCGAGGGCGTCGGCCTGCTCGCGGCTTTCGCCCGGTTCGGCACGCAACCATAGCCCGGCGCCGCCAAGCTCTTCCTGGGAGATCACCCGCTGTTGGGATGTCGCGACTTCGAGCATCTGGAACTCGGTGAGGAAGGCGGCGCTCAGCCGATAGCCCGACAGTTCCAACCCCTCGGTTCCGCCCTGCGCCAGCAATTGCTCCTGAGTTTCGTTGCGTCCAGCCTCGCGTGCGCTGAGGATGCGCGCGCGCAACATCGCGCGCAGCAGGCCGGCACCGTTGGCCGGAGCGTATTGCCAACCGGGCAAATGCGAGGGGGCGAGTAGGGCGCCGCCATGAATCGCCAACACCTGGCTCGCGCGAAAATGCGCGGCCGCAGCCGCCATCGCCGCGCGCCAACTCGAGGGAGTCTGTTCGGCTGGCGCCGCAAGGCTTTCGTTGCAGCCGGGCAGGTCGGGCAGAAAGCAGTCGATCCCGGCCCCGTCCAGCCGCCGCATCACCTCTATGGTAAAGCGGCGCATGCGGTTTGCGGCATCGAACAGCGCCGGGACGATCAACAGGCGATGAGCGCGGCCGGCATCGCAGATCAGCGCCAGCTCCTCGGTATGGCCGCCCTGTACACGCGGAGCAGGCCACAGGGCAGGGGTCATGTCCGTTTGCGCTTGGCCTCGACAAAGTTGCGCAGCGATCCGAAGCTGCCCAGCATTTCGCCATCGACCTCGTCGTCGTCGATGACGATATCCAGCCGGTCTTCGATTTCGGTCAACAGTCCGGCGACCGCCATCGAATCGAGCTCGGGCAAATGCCCGAACAGGCCGGTCTCGGCGCTGAAACCAGCCACTCGATCGGGGCTCAGCCCCAAGACGTCGCTCAGGATCAGCCGCAAGCGCTGGTCGGTCGTGCTGTCCATAAACCTCCTCGAACGATGCTTGCGACTAACCCTTATCAAACGCCGCGAACGTGGCGCCTCTAAACAGGCTTGGCGGCTGCGGCAAGGCGGTGCAGCCCCAGCTTGATCATTTGCGGCCAATTTCGGGGATTTCTCGGGCGCAGCAGCGTCAATCGATAGCGCGGGCGCTGATATTCCATCCAGTCGCGCTTGTAGGGATCATCGCCGGTGCCGAAATCGACCATACTCACGCGGTCGCGGTCGATGACTTGTTCGAACAGCGCGGCGGTGAGCGTGGTGCCGGGCGAGAGCGCCCTGGCGGCTTCGATATGCGCGAGCTTGTGAATGAAAGCGGTGCCGCCCTCTACTGTCCAGAATTGGGCGGCGATAGCGCGTCGAGCGCCGTCGATCGCGGCATGGGCTACGCCCAGTCGCAGCCGCCCCGCGGCGCCCTCGGCCTGGGCAAAGTCACGCAGGAAAGCGGGCGATCCTTCGCCGGGTTTCCAGCTTTCGCGATAGATCGCCTCGTACTCGGCCCAGGCTGGCGCATCGAATTGGCGGTGAAGGGTGATCTCCACCTTGCTGCCCTTGCGCTTCAATGTCGTGCGCAGCGGCCCCGGCCTGGTGGCAAGATAAGCGGCAAAACTACGTCCGCCGATTTCGAGCACATGGTTGGTATCGCAGCGCTCAAGCACCGCATGCCAGCCGGCGGTGCGAAAGGCGCGCGCCAGGATCTCCGCTTCGCCATTCTCATCGGCCAGACCGCTCAAAGTGATACGATGCGTCTGGCGCGGCAGATCGCGGGCGAGGGCGGTCAGCAGGGCCGCCGCCTCGGCGCCGGGCGAGACGATCGGGCGGGTGCGAAAGCTGTACCAATTGGCGAGCGCCGTCAGCCCGCTCGCTGCGCGCGCGAGCGGCAGTACCGCAACTGCTTCGCCTTCGCGCGCCACCGCCAGCAGCGGCGCGATACCGCAATGATCGGCCAGTCCGCGCCACCAGGCCAGCCGATCGAAGGGGGCGGATTGCGCAGGCGAGTCCAGCAGGTGCGCCAGCACGGGATCACCTTGCACTTCCTTAAGATCGTGGTGATAGATGATCGCGACCAATGGAAATCCTCTTGCGGAGCCCGAACCCATTTCCGCTGCCAACCCCGATATCACGATCCGGCCCCTCGACCATCTCGCCTTGCGGGGGGCTGCGGATGCGCCCGCGCTCGTGCTGCGCGACGGTGTGTTTAGCTATGAGGACTTAAGAGCGCGTGTCGCAACGCTTAGTGGATGGTTAAGGAGTCGGATCGAGGAGCCGGGCGCGAGAGTGGCGAGCTGGGCGGCCAAGGGCGAGTTGACTTGCCTGCTGCCGCTGGCAGCGGCCCGGGCCGGGCTGGTGCATGTACCAATCAATCCCCTGCTTAAGCACGCTCAGGTTGCCCATATCCTCGCCGATAGCGGCGCGCGTCTGCTGCTCGGCACCCCGGCACGACTGGCGACGCTGGCGGCGGACGATGTGCCCGATGGCTGCGCGATCATGGGCGAAGATGAAGCACTGGCGGCAGCCGCGCCAGCCGCCGCCTTGCCACCTTCAAGCGCCGATCCTGCCGAACTGGCGGCGATCCTTTATACCAGCGGTTCGACCGGCAAGCCCAAGGGAGTGATGCTGAGCCATGCCAATATGTGGCTGGGGGCCGAGAGCGTCGCCGGCTATCTCGGCCTCGCCCCTGACGATCGCGCGCTGGCGGTGCTGCCGCTGAGTTTCGATTATGGCCAGAACCAGCTGCTGTCGAGTTGGTATGCCGGGGCCAGCGCCGCGCCGCTTGATTATCTGACTCCGCGCGATGTGGTGAAGGCCGTGGCGCGGTTGGGGATCACGACGCTGGCTGCGGTGCCGCCGCTATGGTTGCAATTGGCCGAGCAGGACTGGCCTGCTGAGGCTGCTGCATCTCTGCGAACCTTGACCAATAGTGGCGGCGCGCTGACCGTGGATCTGGTGCGGCGTTTGCGTGCGCAGTTCCCGACGGCCAAGCTGTTTGCCATGTATGGGCTGACCGAGGCGTTCCGCTCGACTTTCCTCGATCCGGCATTGATCGACAGCCACCCGACCTCGATCGGCAAGGCCATTCCCCATGCCGAAGTGCTGGTGATCGGCGATGATGGTGCAGTGGCGGCGGACGGTGTCGAGGGTGAACTCATTCATTGCGGGCCGCTGGTCGCGCAGGGCTATTGGCACGATCCGGCTCGCAGTGCCGAGCGCTTTCGGCCCGCGCCGGCTGCGTCCCGCTATGGCGGTGTTGCGGTGTGGTCGGGTGACCGGGTCAAGCGCGATGCCGAGGGTTTGCTGCATTTCGTCGGTCGCCGCGACACGATGATCAAAAGCGCGGGCAACCGCATTTCGCCGCAGGAGGTCGAAGAGGTAGTGCTGGCAACCGGGCTGGTCGCCGAGGCGGTGGCGCTGGGCATGGCTGATCCGCGTCTGGGCCAGGTGGTTCATCTGGTAGCGCGGCGGCGCGCGGGGGTGCTGGCGGATGTCGCCGAGGCGGAGTTGCCGCGATTGTTGCAGCGCGAATTGCCCAATTTCATGCAACCGCGCGCGATCCACTGGCGCGACGTGTTGCCGCTGGGCGCCAACGGCAAGATCGACCGTCAGGCGTTGCAGGCGGAGCTGGCGGCATGACGCTGGAACAGGCCAAACCGCTGGGACCGATCCCTGCGGGCTTTGCCACGAGCCATGGCGAACTGGCCATCGCCGGCATTGCCGCAAGCGATCTGGTTGCGCGCGCGGGAGATACTCCGCTGTTCGTCTATTCCGCCCAGGCCGTGCGCGAGCAGGTGGCACGGCTACGCGCCGCCATGCCTGAACGGCTGGCGCTGCATTATGCGATGAAGGCCAATCCCTTCAAGCCATTGCTCCGGCTGATGGCAGGGCTGGTCGATGGCTTCGACATCGCTTCGGGCGGCGAGCTGGCACTGGCGCGCGCGGCGGGGATCGATCCGGCGCGGATCAGCTTTGCCGGGCCCGGCAAGCGCGACCGCGAACTCGAGGTGGCGATCGCCGCCGGGGTGACGCTCAATCTTGAATCCGAAGCCGAGGCCGAGCGAGCGCTGGCGATCGCCGGGCGGCTGGGCATCACCCCGCGGCTCGCCATCCGCGTGAATCCGGAGTTCGATCTCAAGGGCTCGGGAATGAAGATGGGCGGCGGGGCCAAGCCGTTCGGGCTCGATGCTGTGCGCGTTCCGGCGCTGGCACGGCACCTCGTTGCCAGCGGCGCGGATTGGCGGGGGTTTCATATCTTCGCTGGCAGCCAGGCGCTCGATGCCGAGGCGATCGTCGAAACGCAAGCGCAGACGCTGGCGCTGGCTGTGCGACTGGCGCGCGAGGCTGGGGTATCGCTGCCGCATTGCAATCTCGGCGGCGGCTTTGGCATTCCCTATTTTCCGGGTGATCGCCCGCTCGATCTCGCCCGCATCGGCGATGCCCTGGCCGAGAATTTCGCGGCTCTGCCTGATGAATGTGCGGATACGCGCTTCTGCATCGAACTGGGGCGCTATCTGGTCGGCGAAGCGGGGGTCTATCTGACCCGGATCGTCGAGCGCAAGGTGAGCCATGGCGAGATATTCCTGATCACCGACGGTGGTCTGCATCACCAATTGGCGGCATCGGGTAATTTCGGCACCGTCGTGCGCCGCAATTACCCGGTGGCTATCGCCAGCCGCTTCGACGCCGAACCCGAGGAGGTTGCCAATGTCGTCGGCTGCTTATGCACGCCGCTCGACCGACTGGCCGACAAAGGCAGCTTCCCGCGCGCCGAAGTCGGCGATCTGATCGCGGTGTTCTGCGCCGGTGCTTATGGCGCGAGCGCCAGTCCTTCGGCATTTTTGGGGCAGGGGCCGGCGCTGGAAATCCTCGTTTAGAGTTGGTCGCTTGCTTGTCCCGGTTCGGGACAGGCCCCCGGAAACGGGCCAAGGCTAACGCAATGTTCACCTTTATCCCGGATAGCGGAGGCTGAAAAACCTTTAGCCGCGCGGTGACCCTGCCCGCGCGGACGGGGGTTCCTGCGAAGGACAGCCTGATGCCGAGTTCAAAGTTTGCCCGTCTGCTTGCAGGAACAGCCATGGCCTGCGTGGCTCTCGGCGGCTGCGCGAGCAGCGGCAATGATCCGCATCTGCCATCCGCCAATTTCGTCTCGACGCAGGAAGGTCCGGGCGAGGACTATATCATTGGTCCGCTTGATGAATTGACCATCTTCGTATGGCGTAATCCGGAGCTGGGCGCCAAGGTCCAGGTCCGCCCCGACGGGCGCATTTCCACCCCGCTGATCTCGGATATGCCGGCGGTAGGCAAGACCCCGTCGATGTTGTCCGAGGATATCAGGCTGCAATTGTCGCAATATATCCAGGACCCGCTGGTCTCGGTGATCGTCAACAAATTCGCCGGCACTTTCAGCCAGCAAGTGCGGGTGGTCGGGGCGTCGGGTAAGGCGGCGTCGCTGCCGTATCGCGCCAATATGACCTTGCTCGATGCGATGATCGCGGTCGGCGGGCTCAACGAATATGCCGCCGGCAATCGCGCCAAGCTGATCCGCTTCGACCGCGAAAGCGGCCATCAGAAGGAGTTCGCGCTGCGCCTCGCCGATCTTGTCAAGAAGGGCGACAGCCGGGCCAACGTCATGCTGATGCCGGGCGACGTCATCATCATCCCCGAAAGCATGTTCTGAGCGTGGCGCGGGGAGGAACATTGGCGCGATGAACACGCTTTACGACGATATCCGCAGTTCGCTGTACTCTATCTGGCAGCGCCGCTGGCTGGCGCTGGGCGTCGCCTGGGGCGTTTGCCTGCTCGGCTGGCTGATGGTGGCGACGATCCCCAATACCTACCAGGCGCAGGCGCGCATTTTCGTCCAGCTATACGATCCCTTGTCGGCGCAAGTCGGTATCGGCGCCAGTGATCGCAAGAACACGCTCGATCAGGTGCGCGATACGCTGACCAGCGCGCAGCATCTGCAGCAGGTCATTCAGGGCACGCGGCTGGGCGAAAACATCACCACCCAGCGCCAGATGGAATCGGCGATTGCTTCGCTGGGCAAGACCATCAAGATCGTCGCTGACCAGGATAACATCTTCGAGATTTCGGCCCAGACCAGTTCGGGCAAGCTCTCCGACGCCGACAACGCCCGGCTCTCGCAGGCGATCGTGCAGAAGATGATCGACATCTTCCGTAACGAGAACCACGCCGCGAACCGCGATTCAGTCCAGCAGACCATGGCTTTCCTCAACCAGCAGCTGGCTCAGCGCGGCGCCGATCTACAGGCCGCCGACCAGCACCGCGTCGCTTTCGAAGCGAAATATCCGGAGCTGGCCGCTGGCGGCGTCTCGCTGGTTCAGCGGCTCGAGACCAGTCGATCCGAATTGCGTTCGATCGAAGGCGATCTCGCCGCCGCGCAAAGCTCGCTGTCGTCGATCAACGGGCAATTGGCCGGCACCCCGGCGACGTTGCCGGGCAGCAGTGGTGTCGTCGGCGGTACGCGTTCGGCGCTGGCGCAAGCGGAGGCGGAGCTTGCCGGCATGCGCGGGCGTGGTCTCACCGAGAACCATCCCGACGTGATCGAGGTGCGTAACCAGATTGCCAGCCTGCGCCAGCAGGTCGCGAGCGAAGGCAATGGCGGCGGCTCCTCGGGCAGCATCCCCAATCCCAGCTATACCTCGCTGCAGTCGATCAAGGCCGATCGCGAGGCCAATCTGATGGCGCTGCAGGCACGCAAGGCTTCGATCGAGGGGGATCTGAACCAGGCTGCTGCCGCTCAGGCGACGAACCCCGATGTCGCCTCCGAGGCGCAGACGATCAGCCGCGATTACGACGTGCTCAAGCAGCAATACGATAAGCTGCTGTCCGATCGCGAAGCGCTGAAGCTACGTGGCACCGTCGAAAATTCCGACGACGGCGCCAAGTTCCAGGTGATCGATCCGCCGCGGATCCCGCGCACGCCGATCGCGCCGAACCGCGGCCTGTTGCTGCTTGCGGTGCTGGTGGTCGGGATCGGCGCGGGTGTGGGTGCGGCTTACGGCATCGGCGAATTGCGTTCGACCTTCGGCACCACTGCCAAGCTCGAACGCGCGACCGGGCTGCCGGTACTGGGCGCGATCTCGCGGTCGCTGACCGTGGACGGGCTGCGGCTGCGTCAGACGCGGCTCAAATATTTTCTCGCTGGGGTGGGGGGGCTCGGCGGGTTGTTCCTGCTGCTGATCGTGTTCGAATTCATCCTGCGCGGCTCGGTCGCATGAGGGGCTTGCCATGACTCAGAACAAACCCGAGGCGAAACCGCCGGTGCCCCAGGGCTCGCTGCTCGAACGGGCCATCCTGGCACTGGAGTCGGGCGCATTGTCGCGGCCGACACCGCCTGAGCTTTCCGCCACGGTATCCCGGCCCGGATCGGCGCCCAATGCCATGGCAGCGGTGCTGGCGGGGGTGTTCCCGGTCGATCTTGCCCCACGCGCCGCTGCTCCAGCGCAGATCGCCGCGCCGACCCCGGCGGTGTTTCGCGGCGGGCGCTATCGCATCGACCGCGACGGCCTCGCCGAAGCCGGGCTGATCGTGCCCGAAAGCGGCATCACCGCGCAGCTCGAAGAGTTTCGCCTGGTCAAGCGGCAACTGTTGCAGCAGGCCGAGCAGATGCGTCGGCAAGGCGGCGGTGGTGCCGCGCAGCGCGTGCTGGTTACTTCGCCACTGTCCGGCGAAGGCAAAAGCTATTGCGCGGCCAATCTGGCGCTGTCGATCGCTGCCGAGCGCGATAGCGAAGTCGTGCTGGTCGATTTCGATGCCTCCAAGAACACCGTGCTGGGCATGCTGGGTCTGCCCAATGGCCCTGGCGTGATCGATGTGCTGGCCGATCCGGGGCTGGATATTCTCGATTGCGTAATGACCACCGATATTCCTGGTCTGGCGGTATTGCCGGGCGGGCATTCGACCAGTTCGGACAATGAATATCTCGCCTCGGCGCGAACGCATGCGGTGCTCGATCAACTGACGGCAGCTGCGCCTAACCGCATCGTCTTGTTCGATTCGCCGCCGACACTCGCGGCTTCGCTGCCGGTCGAACTGGCCAAGCTGGTCGGCCAGGTCGCGCTGGTGGTCATGGCCGACCGCACCAGCCAGGGCGGCATTGAGGATGCGGTATCGCTGCTGTCGGGCTGCCCCAACATCCAGCTGCTGCTCAACGCGGTTCAATTCAGCCCCAGCGGTCGCCGTTTCGGCACCTATTACAAGTAAGTGGAACGTTCGATGCCACGCCTGTACCGCCACACTACTGCTCTCGCCGCCGTTCTGGCAGGCAGCGCATGGATGACTTCGCCCGCAGCCCTGGCGCAGAGCGCAGCGAATGCCCGTCTAAGCTACGCAGCCGTGGCGACTGCCGATGTGGCTGCGACCAGTGACAATTCCGCCGCTACCTCTGCGCAGTCTTCTGGTGCTCAGTCAGCTAATGCAGACGCGGCCGGACAAGGCGCGGCGACTGGCGTGGCTGCGGTCACTGAACCGGGTGTCAATATGCCGGTGGTCAGCGCATCGGATGTCCATGCCCCGGCTATGGGCGATGAAGCCGATCAGGCGGGCGTTCCGGCGGACGCGACCGGCGGGCAGGACGGGCCTCTGGTTCACGATTCCAGCGGCGGTCCCGACAATCGGCACCTCCATATTTCGCCTTATATCGAGGCGCAGCAAGTAGCGGATAGCGAACTCAGCCCGCATTCGGGCACGCTGACTTATACCGTTCTGGCGGCGGGGGTCGATGGTTCGGTCGATGAGCGCAATGCCCAGGGTTCGCTGTCGCTGCGCTATGAACGCCAGATCGGCGAAAGCGACGGGGCCGGCAGCGCCAATCTCGTCTCGGGCGTGGGCCGGGGCAGCGTGGCGCTGATCCCGGATGCCCTGCGGCTCGATGCGGCCGGCTATGCCAACCGTACTTATGTTCTCGGCACTGGCGCGGCGCTGCCCAATATCAACACCAATAGCGACGCGCTGACTCAGGTCTATTCGGTGATCGGTGGCCCGACCCTCAGCACCAGCGCTGGCAACGTCAAGCTCGATGGCCATTACCATGTCGGCTATACCTATGTCGGCGAGCCGGGTGATGGCACGGTGACGCCTGGTCAATTGCCGGCCAACATCGCCGAACACAGCACGATGCAGGATGCCGGCGGGCGCGCCGCGCTGAAGCCGGGCGATGTGCTTCCGGTCGGCCTCGCCGTCGAGGGCGGCTATTACCAGGAGAATGTCTCGGTGCTGGCGCAGCGCATTCGCGATGCGCATGTCCGCGGCGAAGTCACGATCCCGGTGAACAACAATGTCGAACTGGTCGGCGGCTTGGGCTATGAAAATGTCCAGGTGTCGAGCCGCAACGCGGTGCTCGATGCCGATGGCAATCCGGTGCTCAGTGCCAGTGGGGCGTTGAAGACCGATTATTCCGGCCCGCGTTATATCGCCTTCGACACCTCGGGGCTGATCTGGGATGCCGGGGTGCTGTGGCGCCCCAGTCCGCGCACCAGCCTCGAAGCCCATGTCGGCCGCCGCTATGGCGACATTGGCGGCTATGGTCTGTTTACCTGGCATCCGACTACGCGCCAGGCGCTGAATGTCGCGGTTTACAACAATATGTCCGGCTTCGGCGGCGACCTCGATAGCTCGCTGATCAATTTGTCGGATCAGTTCCAGGCCGTGCGCAATGGCTTGACCGGCAGCGTTTCGCCTTGCGTCAATTCGCTTGCGGGTGGCTGTCTGGCGGGGGCGCTGGGCTCGCTGCGCTCGACGATTTTCCGCAGTCGGGGCGTGATCGCCAGCTATAATCGCGAATTGGGCCGTATCCAGCTCGGCATCGGCGCCGGTTATGATCGCCGGGAATATCTTGCCGCCCCCGGCACCGTGCTCGCCATCGAAAACGGCGAAGTCGATCAGAACTATTGGGTCACCGGCTTCGTCACTTACGAAATCGATCGCCGGTCCTCGCTCTCCGGGACGCTCGACGCCTATTGGTTCCGGACCGGATTGGCCTTGAATAGCGATCTGAATGCAGTAGGCGCCACCGCGGTCTACCAGCGCAAGATCGTGCGAAACCTCACCGCGAGCGCGGCATTGGGTATCGACAGCATCAATACCCAGGCACTCCACGACGTCTGGAGCGCATCGGGCGAACTCGGCGTGCGGTATACTTTCTGAGAAACGGAGCGTGTCGATGTATAGCGATTTCTATGGCTTCGCGGGCCGCCCGTTCCAGCTGACGCCGGACGCAGCCTTCTATTTCGAAAGCCAGACCCATCGCAAGGCGCTGTCCTATCTGGGCTATGGCCTGGCGCAGGGCGAGGGCTTCGTGGTGATCACCGGCGAGGTGGGCGCGGGCAAATCGACGTTGGCGGCGCATTTGATGGCGACCATCGATCCGGCCCGGCTGACCGCCGCGCAAGTGGTTTGCGCCAAGCTCGATGGCGACGAAATCGTCCAGACCGTCGCCCGCGCCTTCGGGCTCGCCGTGGAGGGCCGCACGGCCAAGGCGGATGCGCTCGATATGATCGAACGGCATTTCCATGACGAGGCGCGCACCGGGCGTCGCTGTCTGCTGGTGGTCGATGAGGTGCAGAATCTCTCGGTCTCCGCACTGGAAGAATTGCGCATATTGTCCAATTTCCAGCTGGGCGCACATCCGCTGTTGCAGACGTTGCTGCTCGGCCAGCCCGAATTTCGCACAGCCCTGCAATCTCACCCCGATCTGGAGCAATTGCGCCAGCGGGTGATCGCCTCGCATCATCTCGAAGCGATGGAAGCGAGCGAGGTCGAGCGCTATATCGCCCACCGGCTCAAATGCGTTGGTTGGGCGGGCAAACCCAGCTTCGACCACCGTGTTTTCGCCGAGCTTTACACCGCAACCGGCGGCGTGCCCCGGCGCATCAACCAGATCGTCAACCGGCTGCTGCTGCTCGGTGCGATCGAGCAGAAAAGCCATATCGATAACGTCATGCTGTCGCAGGTGCTGACCGAATTGGCCAGCGATGGCGGCCTGCAGATTGCCAATGCCGAAGCCGCCGTCACGCCGGCGCAGGAACCCGCGCCGGTTAGTGCCGCCGCGCCTGCCGCTGGCGGCCTGAACGACAAGCAAGCACGGCAGGAATCGGCCACGCAATCGCCATCGTCCCTCGATGATGCCCTTGCCAGCCGCGATGTCCAGATCGCCGAATTGCAGCAAGCGGTGCTCGAACTTGCCGACACCGGTGAAGGCCATCCCCTGCATCACCGGATCGATATCACCGCTTTGCAGGAACGTCTGGCCAGCCTCGAAAGCCGGGTGATCGAGCAGGAACGGACCATCCGCCACACGCTGACCATGCTGATCGAATGGATCGAACGCGATGAAACCCACCGCGCCGCCGCTTGAATTGATGATTCATTTCCCGCCTCGACCGATCCGGGTCGACGCGATTCGCTTGTTCTGTCGTCCCCTGGTTTAAAGGATTACGCTCGTGCAATCCCCGCCGCTTGCCGACGAACTGCTGCCCGTCAACGGGCTGTCGGTCGATGTCGAAGACTGGTTTCAGGTCGGCGCGTTCGAGAATGTGATCGCGCGCGATAGCTGGGATACGCTGACCGACCGGATCGAGCGCAATTGCGCGGTGATCCTCGATCTTTTCGCCGCCGCCGACGTCAAAGCGACTTTCTTCACGCTGGGCTGGGTGGCCCGGCGCCATCCCGCCCTGCTCCGACGGATCGCCGATGCCGGGCATGAAGTGGCCAGTCATGGCTGGGATCACGAACGGGTTTTCAAAGGCGATGCCAAGAGTTTCGGTGATGATCTTCGCAAGGCTCGCGAGGCCATCGAGGATGCCTGTGGAGTCAGGGTCACCGGCTATCGCGCGCCCAGCTTCTCGATCGATCAGCGCACCCCCTGGGCGTACATGGTCCTGGCCGAGCAGGGTTATACCTATAGTTCCAGCGTCGCCCCGATCGCGCATGATCATTATGGCTGGCGCGAGGCGCCGCGTTTCGCCTTCAAACCCCTGCCATGGTCCGAACTGATCGAAATTCCGGTGACGACGGCGGAATTTGGCAATCGCCGGCTGGCGGCGGGCGGCGGCGGTTTTTTCCGGGTGCTGCCTTACCGCTTTACCCATTGGGCGATCCGCAAGGTCAATACCCGCGACGAGCGTCCCGCAGTGTTCTATTTCCACCCCTGGGAAATCGATGCTGGCCAGCCGCGCGTGACTCAGGCACCGCTCAAATCGCGGCTGCGGCATTATACCAACATCGAGAAGATGGAAGAAAAGCTGCGACGCCTGCTCGGTGATTTTGCCTGGGGGCGAATGGACGTGCTGGCAAGCCGCGAAGCCTATCGCGCGGTGGCGCCGATTATGGCCCGTTCCGCCAAGGACCAGGCGGCTTGAACGCACCGTTTCGCCTGGCTACCGGCAGCCGCCTGCGTCTCGTCGATCCCGGCGATCCAGGCGAGGCGGCCCGGATTGAGCGCTTCGTTGGCGCACACCCCGAAGCGACGCCGTTTCATCGCCCGGCATGGTTGACGGCGGTGGCGCGGGGCACGGGGAATCGCGCGCGGGCTATGGTGGCGGAGTACCCAGGCGGGCCGGTAGAGGACGGCTTGGCGGCCTATCTGCCGCTGCATGAAGTGCATTCGCCGATCTTTGGCCGACTGCTGGCTTCCAGTGGCTTTGCCGTGGGTGGCGGCCTGCTTCTGGCGCCCGACATCGATCCGGCGCCGCTGTTCGCCGCGCTGGAGGAGCTGGCCTTGCGACTGTGCTGCCCGGCGGTCGAACTGCGCGGTGGCGTGTTGCCACAGGATCGGACGGGCTGGACGGTCCGCGATCGCTCGCATTGCGGCTTTGTCGCGCCGCTCGCCCGTGATGACGAGGCGCAATTGCTGGCCATTCCGCGCAAGCAGCGTGCCGAGGTGCGCAAGAGCCTGACCGCGCTGCTCGACGTCGATGTCGGCAATGGTCTGGCCCAGCGCGAGGCCCATTATGCGGTCTATGCCGAAAGTCTGCGCAATCTCGGGACGCCGGTCTTTCCCCGCGCGCTGTTCGATGCGGTGTTGGATGCCTTCGCAGAGGATGCCGATATCCTGACCGTGCGGCATCAGGGACGACCGGTTTCCAGCGTATTGTCGCTATATCACCGGGGCGCGGTGATGCCCTATTGGGGCGGCGGTACGCGCGAGGCGCGGCGACTGCGGGCCAATGACCGGATGTATTATGCGCTGATGCTGCATGCCCGGGCGCGTGGTTGCAGCCATTTCGATTTCGGTCGCTCGAAGACCTGCAGCGGCGCTTACGACTTCAAGCGTAATTGGGGGTTCAGCCCGGAACCGCTTGTTTATGCGGCATGGACTGCACCTGGCGCCGAACGCCGCGACGCCGATCCCACCAGTGCCAAACATGTCGCGCAGATCGCATTGTGGCAGCGGCTGCCGCTGTCCGTGGCCAACCGGTTAGGGCCCTTCATCGCCAGAGGCCTTGGATGAGCCACGAAATCCTGTTCATCTGTCATCGCATGCCGTTCCCCCCCGATCGCGGCGACAAGATCCGTTCGCACCATATTCTCAAGCGGCTGGCGCGGATCGCGCCGGTGCACGTCGCCTGCTTCGCCGATAGCGATGCCGATATGGCCGAGGAGGTGGAACTGGCTGCGCTGGCCGCCAGCTACCGGCTGGTTCGTCGCACCAAGCCGCTGGTGCTTGCCGGTCTGCAAGGGCTGGCGCGCGGCTGTTCGATCAGCAAGACCGCGTTCGAGGATCCGGCGTTAGCCAGCTACATTCGGCAATTGCTGGCGAGCGGAAAGATCGGCACGATCTATCTGTTTTCGGGGCAGATGGGACAATATGTCCCGCAGGATTTCACCGGTCGGCTGATCGTCGATTTCGTCGATGTCGATTCCGCCAAATTTGACGCTTTCGGCATGCAGAAACAAGGGTTCAGAGGATGGGTCGATGCCCGTGAGGGGCGCCGGTTGCGTCTGGAAGAGGCGGCGCTGGCCGAGCGCGCCGATGTCTGCCTGCTGGTCACGCACCAGGAGGTCGAACTGTTCGTTTCGCGGCTCCCCTCGGATTTGCGGCACTCGGTCGATGTGCGTGTGCTTCACAATGGCATCGACAGCGTGTTTTTCGATCCCGGCCTGGTCAATCCCGAAGTTGCCCTGCAAGCGGTGCCGGGGCCGCGCCTGATCTTCACCGGGCAGATGGATTATCGCCCCAACGCCGATGCCGCGCTGCGGGTGGTCGAGCGTATCCTGCCCATCATCCGGCGTAGCCTGCCCGATGCCAGCTTCCATGTCGTCGGCCGCAATCCCACAGCCGAACTGCTGGCGTATCATGGCCAGGACGGGGTGCATGTCTGGGGGCAGGTCGAGGATATTCGCTGCTGGATAAAAGCGGCGGACATTGCGCTGGTGCCGCTGGAGATCGCCCGCGGCGTGCAGAACAAGGTGCTGGAAGCGATGGCGATGGCATTGCCGATCGTGCTGACCGCGGCATCGGCGCTAGGCATCGACGCGCAGGCCGACCACCATTTCGTGCTGGCCGAGACGGATGACGAACTGGCGGCGGCGGTGATCAAGCTCGCGGCATATCCTCCTCGGGCCAAGGCAATCGGCCTCGCCGCACGGCGCTTCGTGGCCGAGCAGCAGAGTTGGCAAGGGACATTGGCGCGGCTTGCGGCGATCGTCAGCGATGGCCAGCGCGCCGCCGCGCCCAATCGGCGCGGCGTGCATCGCGATGCCGCCTGAAGGCGAGAGACTGGCCGGTCCCGAAATCCAAATGGCGGGATGGCGCGACCAGGGGCGGCTAAGCCAGCCCTGGCGTGGGGCGCTGATTCGCCTTGGCGCGATCTGGGTGGCGCTTATCCTGCTGTTCGCCGGGCAATGGCGGGCGATGGCCGATCAATGGTGGAATATATCCACTTACACGCATGTTCTGCTGATCCCGGCGATTATCGCCTGGCTGGTGTGGCAGCGCGCGGCTGAGCTCTTGCGCTTGTCACCGCAAGGCTGGTGGCCGGGTTTGCTCGGCCTCGCCGCAGCGCTGCTGGTCTGGCTGATGGGCACATTCGCCGGGCTGGCGGAACTTCAACAGGCCGGCGCCGTGGCGCTGCTGGTCGCGGCGGTGCCGCTGGTTCTGGGCGCGCGCGTGGCGGCGGGGTTGATCTTTCCGCTCGCCTATATGGCGTTCCTCGTGCCGGTGGGGGACGAGGCGATCCCGTTTCTGCAAATCGTCGATGCCCGGCTGACCGTTTGGATGCTGCATCTCACCCATGTTCGGGCTGCGCTCGATGGGGTGTTCATCTCCACCCCGGTCGGGCTGTTCGAGATTGCCGAGGCTTGTTCCGGGGTCAAGTTCCTGGTCGCAATGATCGCATTTGGGGTGTTGGCGGCGAATATCTGCTTTTTGAGCTGGCAGCGGCGGGCGGTGTTTCTGGTGGTGGCGGTCGCGGTGCCGATCATTGCCAACGGCGTGCGGTCATGGGGCACGGTCTATGTCGCGCAATTCTTCGGCGCAGCCTATGCCGGCGGGGTCGATCACATCATCTATGGCTGGATATTCTTCGCGATCGTCATTGGCAGCACGCTGGCCCTGGCATGGCCGTTTTTCGACCGCCCGGCGCATGCGCCGATGATCGATGCCGAGGCACTGGCGGCATCGCCGAGACTGGCGCGTCTCGAACGTCTGCGACTGGGGCCTTATGCGATGCTGGCGGCGGTGCTGGGGCTGGCACTCGCTGCCTTGGGTTGGGCTGCGGCGGCTGAGCGGCTGGTGGCGCCGCTTCCGGCGCGGATCGATCTGCCCGAAGTGCCCGGTTGGCATCGCGTGGCATATACGCCGCAACCCTGGTGGGAGCCACGCGCGGCGGGCGCCGACCACCGCTTGCTCGGCCGCTATGCCGATGGGCGTGGCGATGTCGTCGATGTGTTTTTTGCGCTCTATGCCTCGCAAGGGACGGGGCACAAGGCCGATGGCTATGGCGAAGGTGCGGCACGGCGGGACAGCGGCTGGGCTTGGCAGGCAGCCGGACCGGTCGTGGCCGATGCCACCAGCGAGCGGTTGCAGGCCGCGGGCCCGGTGCTGCGGCTGGCCGAAACCACTTATGTTCGTGGCGATCTCGTTACCGGCAGAAAGCTGGCGCTGCGGTTGCGCAATTTGCAGGACCGGCTGGTGCTGCGCGCCGAGCCGACGATGATGCTGATCCTGTCGGCTGAGTCAGCGTCCGGTCGATCGCCCGAAGCCGAGATTGCGGCATTCCGGGCAGCGACGGGCCCAGCTCGGTTGTGGATGAGGCAAGTAGCACAGGAACGCGGACACCGCTGACGTCACCTTCAGCTGACAGCGATTTGTTCGGGTAGGCTTTTATCAATTGACCGTGGTGTAAGCTCGCTGCGCTGCCAGACGGAAATTAGAACAACCAATTATGTGCGGATTTGCCGGAATTTTTACGCCATCCGCCGCGCAGCCCGTCGATGGCGCGCGGCTTGAGGCGATGTGCGACGCCATCGCTCATCGCGGGCCCGACGGCTATGGCATGTGGACTGCGCCGGGGGTCGGGCTCGGCCACCGCCGGTTGTCGATCATCGACATCGCCGGCTCGCCGCAACCGATGGCCGCGAGCGATGGCCGGGCGATGCTGGTATTCAACGGCGAGATCTACAATTATCGCGAATTGCGGGCCGAACTCGCCGGGCAGGGCGCTCAATTCCACACCGATGGCGATAGCGAGGTGATCCTTGCGGCTTATCAACGCTGGGGTGCGGATTGCGTGACGCGGCTGGCGGGGATGTTCGCCTTCGCCATCTACGATCTCGACCGGCGCGAACTGCTGCTGGCGCGCGACCGGCTGGGCGTAAAGCCGCTATTCACCGCCAAATTACCCGACGGCAGCATCATTTTCGGCAGTGAATTAAAGGCGCTGACGGCCCATCCTCTATTACCACGCGAAGTCGATCCGCTCGCGGTGGAGGACTATCTGACCTGGGGCTATGTCCCCGACACCCGATCGATCCTGAAGGGCGTCGAAAAACTGCCGGCCGCGCATATCCGCTGGCTGCGCCACGATGCCTCGCCGACCCCGCCGCAGCGGTGGTGGGATATCTCCTTTGCCGATCGCCGCAAAGGCAGTGCTGCTGACCTCGAAGCCGAACTGGTCGATCTGATGCGCGATGCGGTGCGCTCGCGGATGGTGGCCGATGTCCCGCTGGGCGCCTTCCTGTCGGGCGGGGTCGACAGCTCATCGGTGGTGGCGCTGATGGCCGAGGCCAGCGGCACGCCGGTGCGGACCTGTTCGATCGGTTTCGACGTCAAGGCGCTGGATGAAAGCGATTATGCCCGCCAGGTGGCCGAGCGCTTTGCCACCGATCATCGCAGCCGCATGGTCTCGCCCGATGATTTCGCGGCCATCGACCAACTCGCCGGCATGTTCGACGAGCCCTTTGCCGATGCCTCGGCGCTACCGATGTGGCGGGTGTGCCAACTGGCGCGCGAGAGTGTGACGGTGGCCTTGTCGGGCGACGGCGCGGATGAGGCCTTCGCCGGCTATCGCCGCCATGTTTTCCACCATGGCGAGGAGCGGTTACGCGGGCTGCTGCCGCAAGCTTTGCGCGCGCCGGTCTTCGGCACGATGGGCCGGCTGTACCCCAAGGCCGATTGGGCGCCGCGCCCGCTGCGGGCGAAAACGACCTTGCTGGCGTTGGCTGGCAACGGCGAGGCGGCTTATGCCCAGGCTTTGTCGGTTGCTCATCCGCTGTTGAGAGATCAGCTATATACAGCTGAATACAAAAAATTACGGGGCGATTATCGCGGCGAGCAGCCGTTTATCGAGCTGATGCAAAAGGCCCCGGCGCGGTCCGGGCTGGACCGGGCGCAATATGCCGATCTGGCCTTCTGGCTTCCCGGCGATATCCTGACCAAGGTCGATCGCACCAGCATGGCGGTTGGCCTGGAGGCGCGGGAGCCTTTGCTCGATCACCGGCTGGTCGAATTTGCCGCCAGCCTGCCCGAAGCGATGCGCGTCCGGCGCGGCACCGGCAAATGGCTGATGAAACACGCCATGCGCTGCTATCTCCCTGACAACATCCTGTTTCGCCAGAAACAGGGCTTCGTCACGCCGATCGCGCAGTGGTTTCGCGGGCCATTGGCTGGCGCCGCCCGCGCCATCGGCACCAGCACTGCGCTTGGCCGAACCGGATGGTTCGATGCAGCGCGAATCGGAGAAATTGCCGAGGCTCATATCGCCGGCCGGTCGGATCATTCTCGGCTCTTGTGGCAATTGGTGATGCTCGACAAATCGCTGGCTGGCCTGGGCATCGCTTGACTTGATCGACCGAGTCCGGCGCATCCGAAAGGCGCGCTGATCTCGTTCTGGATATGAACGGTTTACCGCAAGCTCGCTCGGTGCTACTTGAGATGGGGTTGCAAAGGGTAAACGGTCCGTTTTGAGACAGCCACCGAGCATAGAATTCACTTGCGAAGTAAGGTGTAAACGGCTCTAAATACATAATATTAGCCAAAGCCGATGCGCAGATCGGTCATTCTGACGATTGAGGGCGTATGGATCGATTGTCTAGCGGGGTTGCAGGCAGGCATGAGGACGACGGGGATGGTAGTGCCATTCCGCTCAACTCCTCCCATGAAGAGCTGATTGAGAAATCACTGGTCCGTCTGGCGGTGCCGGAAGAACTGCTGCATCTGCGAGAACTCGATGTTCTCTACGAAGCCGAGCAAAAGACCTTGTGGACTTTCATGCGTCCGTCCGGACGTCCTAGTTTCACCCCTCCCATGCTGGCCGATTTCGAGGTCTGGCAGCAGCAGATCGGCCAGCATTTCGGTCCGAACGGCGTGCCGCTGAATTATCTGATCCTGGGCAGCCGGGCACCGGGCGTGTTCTGCTTCGGCGGCGATCTCGAATTGTTCGATCGGCTGATTCGCGAGGGGAACCGCGAAGGCCTGGCGCGCTATGGCTATCGCTGCGTCGAGATTCTCCATCGCAATATGCATGCGCTCAACTTGCCGATGCTGACCATCGGCCTGGTTCAGGGTCAGGCGCTGGGCGGTGGCTTCGAAGCACTGTTGTCGTTTGACGTCATCATTGCCGAACGGGGTTCGACCTTCGGTTTGCCAGAGATCATGTTCGGCCTGTTCCCGGGCATGGGTGCGCATGCCATCCTGTCACGCAAACTGGGCACCGCGCTGGCCGAACGGCTGATCCAATCCAGCAAGAGCCACACGGCCGAGGAAATGTACGAGCTCGGGATCGTCGCCGAATTGGCCGAGCCCGGCTGCGGCGTGGAAGCGGTACGCCACTATATCGAACGATCCAACCGCCGCCACAGCGGTTTGGTCCATGCTCGCCAGGCCATGCGCCGGGTTGCGCCGATCGAATTGACGGAATTGCGGGCTATCGTCGATTTGTGGGCCGATGCCGCGCTGCATTTGAGCAATAGCGATCTCAAGCTGATGCGGCGCCTCGCGAGCGCGCAAGTACGGCACTCCACGGCGGCCTGACGGGGGTATGCTGAGGCCGGGCTGCGAACGGCCACTTTCTGCGCTTCCGGGGCTCACGGCCCAAATGGCCGCTGCGCGCCGGTTCTCGAAAGCAGCCATTCTCGCTCCGGCCTGAGCCAAATCTCAACACACCCCCACCATCCGCCAAGGTTCAGATATCCCGCAGCAGTAATAGCAGCGCCGTGTTTAAACCGCGTCTACCAGCACCAATTCCGCATCGTCGATCGCTTCCACCACGATCGCCGTTTCGCCGGTGATGGCGATGCCGTCACGGGGCTGCGCTTCCTGGCCGTTGACGCGAATACGGCCCGTCGGCGCCACCAGATATTGGTGACGCATAGGATCGACCTGTTGCTCGATCCGCTGGCCCGCCGCCAAAGTCGCCGCCAGCACGTCGGCATCGGCGCGGATCGGCAAAATGCCGTCATCGGCGTTACCCTCGCCGCTGGCCAGGGTCACCCAGCGGCCGGCGCGAGTGCCGCGCGGAAATTCGCGCTGCCCCCAGCCCGGCTTCTCGCCGCTGCGATCAGGCTGAATCCAGATCTGAAACAGCGTGGTCGCCTCATCCTCGCGGTTGTATTCGGCGTGAACGATCCCGGTCCCCGCGCTCATCACCTGCACATCGCCTGCGCCGGTGCGGCCCTTGTTGCCCAGGCTGTCCTCGTGGGTGATCGCGCCGCTACGTACGAAGGTCACGATCTCCATGTCCCGGTGCGGATGGGGATCGAAGCCGGTATGCGCGGCGATGGTGTCGTCATTCCATACCCGGATCGCACCCCAGCCCATGCGGTCGCGGTCGAGATAATTGGCGAAGCTGAAGTGGTGGCGGGCATCGAGCCAGCCGTGCTGGGCATGGCCAAGGCCAGCGAAGGGGCGGATGTCGATCATGGCTATTCTCACTTCGGCGGGGTGTTGCCGCCGGTAAGCGCTGCAAGTGGGATGCCTCCCTCGTAAATTCAAGCCGGCCGGTCAGTGGGAAGGTAGCGCCGTTCCCCGCTGGCAGGGTGAAACCACACCTACACCCATTTCCCGCTTTCCTCCTCGCGAAATACTTCACCGGTTTTTTCCCAACCGGGCCCATCTGGAGTGCCTGCGGGCGTCCGGCGATATCGGCTCTCGAACAGCGCCGACAGCACCAGAACCGCGCCGAAGATGATCGGTCCGGCGCCGGGCTGTGCCAGCGGCGCCAGCAAGCCGGCGGCAAGATCGGGGCGGAATTGCAGCAACAGCCCGAACAGGATCAGCAGCACGCCGATAACGACGACGGCGGTGCGGCCCCAGCGGCTCATAGCGGTTCGATCCGCACCGCCGTGCCATAAGCGACCACTTCGCTCATGGTCTGGCCGATTTCTCCGGAATCGAAGCGCATCATCACCACCGCATCGGCGCCCATCGCGCTGGCATTGGCGACCAGCCGATCGACGGCATGGCGCCTGGTATCCTCAATCAGTGCAGTATATTCCTTGATCTCGCCGCCGCCCAGCGATCGCAGGCCGGCCATGAAATTGCCGCTAAGCCCGCGGCTACGCACGACGACGCCGAATACCTGACCCAGGGTTTGGGTAATCCGGTGCCCGACCAGACCTTCCGTCGTGGCTACAATCATCTTGGCCTCCTCCGCTGTCGTTCAGCCTACATTAGCCTTGGGCATGGTCTGAGGCCAGTCCTGTGCGGGCCGATGGCGGTTGGTCCGTGATGGCGACCGTCTTGCCAATGATGAATTGACAGATGATATAACATTACATTACCAAGGGCGCGTAACGAGAAAGCTGGATGCGTTCCAGTCGGCAGTCGATTGGCCGACCGGAAGCAAACCAGGCCCGGGTGCCGGCGCGGCAGGGGATATTCAAACTGTATTTTAAAGGTTTTTCATGCGCGCCTCATTATTGAAATCATCGGCGCTGACGCTGGTCGTGCTCACTTCCGCTCCGGCCATTGCCCAGGATGCCCCGACCGCAGCCGCCGATCCCACGGCTTCCGCACCCGTGCCGGCTGCGCGCGCGTCTTCGAGGAAGACTCCGGCCCCTTCGGGTCGTGCCGGCTCGGAAATCGTGGTAACGGCTAGGCGGCTCAATGAGGCGCGCGAAAGCATCAAGCCCAGCCTCGGTGCCTCTACCTACACGCTGACCAATCAGGCCATTCAGAACCTGCCCGGCAGTGACAACCAGCCGATCCAGGATATCATCCTGCAGATGCCCGGCGTCAGCCAGGACCAGTTCGGCCAGTTCCACGTCCGCGACGAGCACAATGGCGTGCAATATCGTCTCAATGGTGTGATCCTGCCCGAGAGTATCGCCGTTTTCGGCCAGACGCTCAGCCCGCGCCTGATCGAGCGCATGGACCTGGTCACCGGCACGCTGCCTGCGCAATATGGGCTGCGCAGCGCCGGCATCATCGATATCACCACCAAATCCGGGCTGAAGGATGAATCGACCTTCAGCCTGTACGGCGGCAGCCACGATACGATCGAGCCTAGCGCGCAGCTGAGCGGCAGCTCCGGTGGCACCACCTGGTTCGCCTCGGGCGATTACAAGCACAGTGATCTCGGCATCGACAACGTCAACGGCAATACCAAGGCCATTCACGACAAGACCGATCAATTCAGCAGCTTTGGCTATATCGACCATATCCTCGGGCCGAACGACCGCATCGCCTTTACCGGCGGCTATTCCAACCAACACTACCAGATCCCCAATCCCACCGGGCTGGTTGGCGCGCAGACTGACGTCAACAGCAACCCGCTGTCGGTCGGTGGCGTCACCAAATATCCCAGCGAGCAATTGAACGAGCAGCAGTTGCAGACCTTCGGCTTCGGCGCGATCAGCCTGTTGCACAGCGCCGGGGCGTTCTCGTTCCAGGGCTCGGTCTTCGGGCGGCTGGCAACGCTCGACTATCACCCCGACTATATCGGCGAATTGCTGTTCAACGGGCAGGCACAGGATGCCAGCAAGAAGGATGTCTCCTTCGGCACCCAGTTCGACAGCGTCTACAAGCTTAGCGATCGTCACACGCTGCGCGCCGGCCTGTACTTCGAGGACGCGCGCTCCAAGAGCTATACTAACACCAATGTGTTCCCGACCACCGGCGATGTCTGCGATCCGTCCGGCATAAACTGCGTGCAGGGACCGATCGCTGCCAACGCCCAGCCGGAATCGCTGATTTACCAAAGCGACGTCACGCAGCGTACTTACAGCGCTTATCTGCAGGACGAATGGCATGTGCTCGATCACGTCGTGCTCAATTACGGCGCGCGCTTCGACGAGAACGACGGCGTGCGCAACGAGCGCCAACTCAGCCCGCGCGTCAACATGGTGTGGACGCCGCCCGCTACCGGATTGACATTCCACGCCGGCTACGCCCGCTATTTCTCGCCGGCGCCGTTCGAACTGGTGGCCAGCGCCAACCTCGCCCAAGTCTTCAACACAACCGCCTCGCCCAGCATCCGCACCGACAATCTCGCTTATGCCCAGCGCGAGAATTATTGGGATGCCGGCTTTCAGGAGAAGATCGGCCACTTCACGCTCGGGCTCGACGGCTATTTCCGCCGCTCGACGCATCTGGTCGATGAAGGTCAGTTCGGCGCCCCGATCATCCTGACCCCGTTCAATTACGCCAAGGGCCGGATCATGGGCAGCGAGCTGAGCCTCAACTTCGCCCGCGGCGGTTTCAGCGCCTATGGCAACATTGCTTACGAAAAGGCGCAAGGCACCCAGATCGACTCCAACCAGTATAATTTCACCGCCGCCGACCTGGCTTACATCTCCACTCACTACATCTATCTCGACCACAACCAGACCTGGACCGGTTCGGGCGGCGCTTCTTACAAATGGAGCAGCGGCGCGCTGGCCAACTCGCGGATCAGCGCCGACATGGTATTCGGCTCGGGCCTGCGCAGCGAACTCGACCTGCCTGCCGGCAGTGCCTACCCCGATATTCCCAATGGCGCTTCGTTGCCCGATTATGTGACCTTCAATCTCTCGGTCGGCCATAAGTTCGGAAAAAGCGGCTTCGATGTGCGCGTCGACGTCGAGAACTTGTTCGACAAGATCTACGAAATTCGCGACGGCACCGGTGTGGGGGTCGGGGCGCCCTCGTTCGGGCCGCGGCGCGGGTTTTTCCTGGGAATTTCCAAGACTATTTAGGGCTTTTGAGTAGGTTGAGAAGGCTAAGGTACGAGGGGCAAACCCCTCGTGCTCCCCGTCATTTTGTTTTGCTCAACCGATTGGCGTTGCGCCGGTGGCAAAGTGGTAATCGGGCTGTATTCCTTGAAGGCTTACCGCAAGAATGTCAGAAATTGGGTGGTTACCCGAGTTTCCTCCCAAACGTCGTCCCGGACTTGATCCCATAGGCGTTAAAATACAGTCATGGGACCGCTTGCGGTGCGCGAGGATCCACCACCCCCCGCCCCCTCCTCCAAAGAGGAGGGGGAGTGAACAGCGCAATATCCGCAGCGGACGCCGCTAAAGCCCCCTCCTCTTCAGAGGAGGGGGTTGGGGGTGGTGGCGGTTCACGCAAACATGTCCCGCCAGCCAATAAGCCTATCTTAACGCCTATGGGGACTTGATCCGGGACCGGGCTTCTTTTGTTGTGTCGCAAACTTCGTCGTTAAGATGAACGCCTGGCCCCGGGTCAAGCCCCGGGAGACGGAACGGTTTTGTACGTCCTCTATTATGTCGTTAGTGACGGGACGGCATCGAAATTTGATGACATATACTTTGAAAAGTAACGTCAGTTCAGTGTACCCTCAATGATATTACCTGCAGGAAGAGCCGTCCAGAAAAGGTGGGGGCTCAGCCTGTTCGGAATTGACGCGAGGCATGGTAACGCGAAAAGGGGAACAGGATGAGCCAGAATATTCGGTTCCGGATTGGCGGGCTGATCAGCCTGATCGTTTCGGTTGGTTTCGGCTGGTTCTTTATCTGGCAGCCGTTACAGCAGGCCCAGCATCACGTCGCGACGGTCCAATATAGCATAAAGGCTTTTGTCGCCGTACCCGCCTTAGCCGTAAGCGGGTTGTTTCTGCTGCTGTTTGGCGACACCGTGCCGTATCGCAATGTCGAGAAAAAGACTCCTACCGCTGCTGGCTGGATATTGTTCCTCGTCATCGCAGCAGCAAGCGGCCTGAGCTTCTGGTGGTTTAAGGCGCAATTCGCCGCGCTTGGCTATTCGGAATAGGATCGTCCCCGTTTCCGGCAAGCCGTCATAAAATCTGCAAATCCGCGCCTGACGGATTGCTCAGTCACCGCCGTGCCCGAGCGCCAGATAATCCTGGCTTTGCATTTCGAGCAGCCGGCTGATCGTGCGGTCGAATTCGAAGCGCCCATCGCCTTTTTCATAGAGTTCTTCGGGCGCGGCAGCGGCGGTGGCGAAGAGCTTCACCTTGTTCTCGTACAGCGTGTCGATCAGCGTGATGAAGCGCATCGCCTCATTGCGATTTTCGGGGCTCATGACGGGAATCCCGACCAGGATCACGGTATGGTAAGCATGGGCGACGGCGAGGTAATCGGAAGCGCCGCGATTTTCGCCGCAGAGCCGTTTGAAGCTGAAGACCGCAACGCCCTTGAGGCTCTTGGGCACATGCAACTTGCGGCCGCCGCCGAGATCGAGATCGGCCGAGGGGACATTCGCCGAATCCTCGGGATTGTAGTCGGTCAGGCGGAAGAAGGCCTCGCGCACCTTCGCCGTGGCGGCATCGCCAAGCGGCGTGTGCCAGGTTGCCAATCCCTTGATGCGGTCCAGCCGGTAGTCGGTGGGGCCGTTCAACGGCACGACATCGAGTTCGCGTTCGATCAGCGCGATGAAGGGCAGGAAATGCTCGCGGTTGAGCCCATCCTTGTACAGTTCCGACGGCGCGCGGTTCGAGGTGGTGACGACGGTGACGCCATGGTCGAGGATCAGCGCGGTGAACAGCCGGCTCATGATCATGGCGTCGGCGGAATTGTTGACCACCATTTCGTCGAAGGCGAGCACGCGCACGCCATCGGCCAGCGCCGCGGCGACTTGCGGGATCGGATCGCCGGTCTCCAGTTTGCGCACCTCGCGCATGCGGGCGTGAACCTCGAGCATGAAGGCGTGGAAATGAACGCGGCGCTTCTCTTTGATCGCCAACGCATCGTGGAACAGGTCCATCAGCATCGACTTGCCGCGCCCGACCCCGCCCCACATATATATGCCGCGCGGTCTGGGCGCCGGCTTGCGCCCGAGCAGCTTGCCGAGGAAACCGCCGCCCGCCGGCGCTTTCACCAGCTCGCCGCGCAGCGCGGCCAGCCGTCGCGCCGCAGCAGCCTGCTCGGGGTCGGGGCGCAGTTCACCCGCGGCGACAAGCTGGTCGTAGCGCGACACGATCTCGCTCATGGTTTCACGGGGTTCGATGGCTTGC
Source organism: Sphingomonas palustris (assembly GCA_026225215.1). Taxonomy (GTDB): domain Bacteria; phylum Pseudomonadota; class Alphaproteobacteria; order Sphingomonadales; family Sphingomonadaceae; genus Novosphingobium; species Novosphingobium palustris. The sequence continues at coordinate 47,683 of JAMFSI010000025.1, forward strand.
GAATCGTGGCGGTGAAGGAGGAGACGAGGTCGTCATCCTGCACTACCAGCCCACGCAGGAAGCCCATGCGATGCGTTTCGCGCAGCACTTCCACCACCGCGTCGAGGGGCCGGGTGGCGTCGCCGCCGCCGATGAACTGGGTTTGCATGTCGAGCGTGACCGAGCCTGCCACCGGCACATCGCGCAACAGATACATCGCCGCGAATAGTGCCACGTCGATCAACCCCAGCGTCACCCCGCCATGAATGCGACCGGCGGAATTGACATGGTGCTCGCGCGGGGTGAGGCGGACCCGGCAATGGCTATCGCCTTCGGCGCGGATGATCAGTTCGCCCAACACCGCGCGATTGTAGCGGGTGGCATCGGACAGCTCATAGCGATTCCAGCCCGGATGATCGGGGTGTGGTTCGCAGATGAAATGGGCGGCTGCTTCGCTTGTCATGGCTGGCTGTGGAAAAAGCGATCTATGATCCGCCTCCGTCTACCCTGAGCTTGTCGAAGGGCTGCTTTTCTCTCCATGCGGGAAAAGAAAAAGCAATCCTTCGACAAGCTCAGGACGGACGGGGTTGGGGAGTGGACGACGACTGGTCGTGTCAGACCGCGCGCTCCGCCTGCATCTTCTTGATTTCGGCAATGGCACGTGCTGGCGACAGGCCCTTGGGGCAGACATTGGCGCAATTCATGATGGTGTGGCAGCGATAGAGGCGGAACGGATCTTCCAGCTCATCGAGGCGTTCGCCGGTCATTTCGTCGCGGCTGTCGGCCAGCCAGCGATAGGCCTGGAGCAGGATCGCCGGGCCGAGGAACTTGTCCGAATTCCACCAATAGCTCGGGCACGAGGTCGAGCAACAGGCGCAGAGGATGCATTCGTAGAGCCCGTCGAGCTTTTCGCGCTGTTCGGGCGATTGCAGCCGTTCCTTGCCCGAAGGCGTGGTCGAAACGGTCTGCAGCCACGGCCGGATCGAGGCATATTGCGCATAGAAATGGGTGAAATCGGGGACGAGATCCTTGATCACTCCCATATGCGGCAGCGGGGTGATGCGGATGTCGCCCTTGAGATCCTCGATCGCGGTAGTGCAGGCCAGGCCGTTGCGGCCGTTGATATTCATCGCGCAGGAGCCGCAGATACCCTCGCGGCACGAGCGGCGGAAGGTCAGCGTCGCGTCCTGCTCGGTCTTCATCGTGATCAGCGCGTCCAGCACCATCGGTCCGCATTTATCGAGATCGATCTCGAAAGTATCGTAGCGGGGATTTTCACCACTATCGGGGTCATAGCGATAGACGGTGAATTTCTTTACCTTCGTGGCGCCCGAAGCCTTGTGAACCCGGCCCTTGCCGGTGATCTTGCTGATGGCGTTAGGGAAGAAATCGGCCATGTGCGGTTCCTGGCGTTACGGCGCGCGCGCCCTGCATGCCCCATCTAACGATTCGGTCGCCGGGAGCAAGAGGGTAGGGGTGCTTTAGGGTGTGATCCGAAACTTCGTTTCCGATAGACTCTCAGGCATAGCCCGGAAATGTACCGACTCATACTTGCCGTCAGGGGGGCTGCACGTTTAGCTAGCAGGCATGGCCGTATCCACCGATCCCGCTCCGCAAGAACCAACCGAGCCGGATTATCCGCCGGTGCCATCGCTGATTTCGATGATCCATCATGGCAAATTGCGGGTGCGCGCGGTGGGGCTGCCCGGAGGGTTCTCGCTCGACATCTATCATCGCTTGATGGCGCTGAGCTGGAAGGCGCTGGGGGCATTGTTCATCGGCTTGTTCCTGATGTTCAATCTGGTCTTTGCCGAACTCTACATGGTCGATCAGACCGGGCTCGCCACCTCGCATGACGTGCTGAAAATGCCGGTGTTCTGGCGGGATTTCTTCTTCAGCGTGCATACCGTGGCGACGATCGGCTATGGCAATGTCTATCCGGTGTCGCTGTGGGCCAATGTCGTGGTGGTGGTGGAGATCACCCTGGGGCTGATCTATTTCGCCCTCTCCACCGGCATTGCCTTTGCCCGGTTTTCGCGGCCGACGGCGCGCTTTGTGTTCAGCCATCGCGCGGTGGTCCGCGATGTCGACGGCGTGCCGACATTCATGCTGCGCGCGGCCAACCAGCGGCACAATGTGGTCTATTCGGCGCAGGCTCAATTGACCGTGCTGGTCGATGCCGACGTTGCCGGGGTGCGGATGCGGCGCTTCATCGATCTGCCTTTGGTGCGCAAGAGCAATCCGGTGTTCGCGCTGACCTGGACGATCATGCATCCGATCATCGATGACAGTCCGCTGCGCCGCTGGCTGGACGGGGACAAGGAGAGCCTGGGTGAAGAGATCGTCGTCATCCTGTCGGGCGTCGATGAGGTCAGTGGACAAGTTATCCATGACCGCTGGAACTATGTCCCCGAGGATGTTCATCGGGACGCTCGGTTTGTCGATATCGTAAGCTCTACGCCCGACGGCACGCGCACCGTCGATTACAGCCGGTTTCATGACGTGCTGGGTGGCCAGAATATCGTTTAGAGAAAAATTCGAAAGGGAGTTGAGAATGAACGGCATAGCGAAACACGCGCGCACCGCGGTGATTACCGGCGGTGGACGGGGTTTCGGCAAGGCCTTCGGTACGGCGTTGGCCGGGCAGGGGCTGCATGTCGTGCTGGTGGATATCGCCGGCGATGTCGCCGAGGCGGCAGCGGCAGAGATCCGCGTCGGCGGCGGATCGGCGCAGGGCGTGGGGGGTGACGTCACCGACGAAGCGCGGATGATTGCGGTCACGGCGGAGGCGGCGCGGGCGCATGGCGGGATCGATATTCTGATTAACAATGCCGGGCTGCACAGCGACGAATATGGCCAGCCGATCACCAAAATGGGCGTCGCCAAGACGCGGCGGCTATTCGATGTCAATGTGATCGGCACAGTGTGCTGCACGCTCTCGGCGCTGCCGCATATGAAGGGGCGGCCCGGCGCTAGCATCGTCAATATTTCCTCGTCCGCCGCGCATATGGGCGGCAGCGCTTATGGCGATTCCAAGCTCGCTGTCGCCGGGCTGACTTTGACCTTCGCCCGCGAACTCGGGCCCGATGGCATCCGGGTCAACGCGATCTCGCCCGGCCTGATCCTCACCGACACGATCCGCGCCGAACTGCCGCCCGCGACCAAGGCCCGCGTCAAGGCGATGCAGCTGATCGACGGCGATGGCGAGGAGCGCGATATCGTCGAGGCCATGCTGTGGCTGACCTCTGACAAGGCGCGCTTCGTCACCGGCGAAGTGCTGCGGGTGACTGGCGGGATGGGGGCGGGGGTTTAAAGCCAGAATTCGCCGTCAAAATCCGTACAAGGTGAAACCTCCGGACGGGCACCTATCGTATTCACACATTTGCTCTTTGTCGTCATCCCGGCGCAGGCCGGGATCCAGAACCGGCCAATCGTCAATCGGTTAGGCTGAACTGGATTCCGGCCTTCGCCGGAATGACGAGAATTTATCCCTTTGAAAAAAGGTGAGAAATTTCATGGCAAGAAAGTGTGAATTCGGTAGGGACGGGGAGCGGGGGAGTCTGGGTCGATCAAGCTTTGGCAAATAACGCTGTTGCGGTTGCGGGCGCTCGTTTGCTGCGAGATGCTGGGTAACAAATTAATGGAGCATCACCATGGCCAAGGGCAATATCGGCGCGGACAGGGCGAGGGTGGGGGGCAGCTCCTATCCGCCACCGCATGACGCCCAGCTGGAGGGTCGCAAAACCTGGTCGCTGACCAGCCAGTGGGGGCTGATGCAGTTCGGTGTGAACCGGGTGGAACTGCCGCCGGGCAAATGGTCGACCAATCGTCACTGGCACAGCCGCAACGACGAACTGGTGGTGGTGATTTCGGGCGAGCTTACCGTCGTCACGGACGATGGCGAGGAAGTGCTCGGCCCCGGCGATAGCATCGGCTTCAAGGCCGGCGTGGCCAATGCCCATCATCTCCAAAACCGGGGCAGCGAACCTGCGGTCTATTTCGATGTCGGCGGCCGGGATGCCTGGGACAGGTCGATCTTTCCGGACATCGGCCTCGAAGCGCGGACGATGATGCATGTCGAGTTTCGCCCGATCAAGGATATCAAGTGATGATGAGTATGGCTCATCATCACTTGATATTAGCCCGTGCGGCGTTTGAGCATCGCCACGGCGTGATGCGCATGCATCTTAGCGCCTTGGAAAAAACGCCATGAGCCTGCAACTCTATTATTTCGGCACACCCAATGGTCACAAGGTGACGATCGCGCTCGAAGAAATGGGGCTGGCTTACCAGTTACACATGATCGATATCTTGCGCGGACAGCAGACCAGCCCCGAGTTCCTCGCGATCTCCCCCAATGGCCGTATTCCCGCGCTGGTGGACGATCGCCCGGAAGGCCGGGTCGTGGTGTTCGAAAGCGCCGCGATCCTGCAATATCTTGGGCGCCTGAGCGGGCTATTCTATCCGGGGGACGAGCCGGGGCGCGTGGCCGTCGATAGCTGGCTGTTCTGGCAGATGTCGGGGCTCGGCCCGATGCTGGGTCAGGTCAACTGGTTCGCCCGCGCCGCGCGCAAGCCCGATCGCGATCCGGCCGAAACCAGCCTGGCGCTGCACCGTTTCCGCAAGGAATCGGCGCGGTTGTTCGCGGTTCTGGAGCAGCAGCTACAGGGGCGTGATTACATCTGTGGCGCATATTCGCTGGCCGACATGGCCTGCTGGCCATGGGTCGATAAATATCATGCCAATGCCGGCGATCTCGCCCATTATCCGGCGATTGCATCGTGGCGCGCGCGGATTGCGGAGCGTCCGGCGGTGCAGCGCGCGCTGCGGGTCGGCGAAGGGCTGATTCAGCACGACGCCAGCGACCTCGCCACCGTGTTCCGCCATTGACCAGCTAGAGCATCGTGCAAAAAGTGGGCGCCGGTTTTTTGCGCTAAGCGATGCGACAACAAAAGCTTGGAGCGGGCAGGTGATCCTCATATCACGCTGCCCGCTCTAGATTTGACCCTGCCGGTAAGCTGAGCTTCTGCCGCTATCGCCGGCAATCGCTGCGGTCTAGCTTCTACGGGTGCTCGAAACCCGCCAAACCTTCTGTCGCAATTGCAGCGCGGTCTGCGCGATGGAAGTGGATGTCGCGGATGGCCGGCTGGTCGCGGCGCGGCCCGACAGCAGCGGCATCTCGCCTTACGGAGCTTATCTCTGCCCCAAGGGGCTGGCGGCGATCGACTTCCACAATGGCGCCGAGAATCGCTTGCTGGCGAGTCTGGCACGGCAGGCGGATGGCACGCTGGCGCCGATCGCGACCGACACCGCCATCAACCAGATCGCGGAACGTCTGAAAGCGATCGTCGAACGCCACGGGCCGCGCGCTGTCGCCTTCTATCATGGTACCGGCGCCTATCGCAGCGTACTCGGCGGGCTGATGGAGCGTGCGTTTCAAGGGGCGTTGGGCACGCCGAATTTCTTCTCGAGCATGACCATCGATCAATCCGCGAAATGGGTGACGATGGCGCGCATGGGGGTGATGGCGAGCGGGCGCCATGTCATGCGCGATGCCGATCTGGTGCTGCTGGCCGGCGGCAACCCGCTGGTTTCGCACCAGGGCGCGCCCTTCGCGTTGGCCGAGCCGGGCGCTCCGGCGCGAGGTTTCGCGGCGGTGAAAGCAGCGGGTGGTCGCGTCCTCCTAGTCGATCCGCGCCGCAGCGAAACCGCGCGTTTTGCCGATCTGCTGATCCAGCCGCTGCCTGGCCATGATGCCGAGATTTTTGCAGCTATAGCGCATATCCTGCTGCGCGACGGTACGTATGATGCCGAATTCGCCGAGCGCCATTGCGTGCAGCTCGACGAATTGCGCGCCGCTTTGGCCCCGTTCACTCCGGAAGTCGCGGCGGCACGCGCCGATGTGCCGGTGGAGCAGATCGAGACGGCGGCGCGCTGGCTGGGCGAGGCGCGGCGGCCGATCGTCGGCAGTGGCACTGGCCCATCGATGGCGCTTCATTCCAACCTTGCCGATCATTGTATCGAGGTGGTCAATGTCCTCGCCGGTGGCTATCGCCGCGTGGGCGACACGGTGCGCAATCCGGGCACATTGCGCCGGAAGCCGGCCTTCGAGATGGCGGTGTCGCCGACGCGCTCGTTCGAGCAGGAGCCGTTTTGCGTTAGCGCCGCCACCGGGCAGTTGATGGGCGAGATGCCGACGGCGCTGCTGCCGCGTGAGATCATGGCCGACAGCCCTGATCGCATCCGCGCGCTGATCGTTTTTGGTGGCGATCCGCTCATGGCGGTCGGCGATCCAAGGTTGGCCACGCCGGCCTTCGAGCAGCTCGACCTGCTGGTTTCGCTTGATTCCCGGCTGAATGCTACCGGCCGCCACGCGGATTATGTCATCGCCGCCTCGCAGCCCTTCGAGCGCCATGATATTTCGGTACCGGGCGATGCGCTCTACCCCACGCCGTTCGTGCAATATGCCACGCCGCTCGTCGCCAAACCCGCAGAGGTCGTCGATGACTGGGCGTTCTTCTGGCAGTTGGCCTCGGGCATGGGCATTGCGCTGACTTTCAAGTTCTGGAATTACGGGCTGCGCTGGGCGGATATCGAGGAGGGCCTGCCGCTGGCGCTCGACACGCCGCCCGATCCCGAGGATTTGTGCCGTTTCCTGGCCAATGCCAGCAGCGTGCCGTTTGACGTCATCAAGGCTCATCCCGGCGGTGTCGTGCCCGAGCCCGCACTCGCGGTGATCCAGCCGGCTCCGGATGGCTGGCAAGGCCGACTGGAACTATGCCCGCCCGACGTGGCCGGCGAACTTACTTCGCTGATCACCGAGGCACCCGAAACGCAATGGCCGTTTCGCTTGACCTGTCGGCGTATCCTTCATGCCGTAAATGGCGCGTTTCGCCACTCACGCGAGGCGACGCGGCGACATCCCGTCAACTCGGCCTTCTGCAATCCCGAGGATCTGGCCGAACTGGGGATAGATGACGGCGATCTTGTCGAAATATCCTCGCCACATGGCAGCATCCGCACGCTGGCCAAGGGCGAGGACCGGTTGCGCCGGGGCGTGGTTTCGATGACGCATATGTTTGGGCCACTGATCAGCAGCGACGACGTCCGGGCTGATGGCGGAGCCAATGTCGGGCAGTTGGTTTCGCTGTCCGAAACGATCGAGGCGATCAATTACATGCCGCGTTTGTCGGGCATACCCGTGTGCTTGCGCAAGGCGGGCTGAGGCGGCGATAAGGCAGGTCACGCCCCCACACTCCCGTCCGCCCTGAGCTTGTCGAAGGGCTGCTTTTTTCTACAGCTTAGGAGAAAGAAAGGCAGTCCTTCGACAAGCTCAGGACATACGGGGGTATCATTACTGCAGGTTTGAGGGATCGCGGCCGCCAAGAAAAAGTCCGGAGCCTGAGGCCCCGGACTTCTCTTATTTCGCGCTAAAACAGCTCAATTCCCGAAGGTGCGCTGCCACCAGCCGCGACGCGGTGCGCCAGAGTCATCGTCGCCTTCGCCGCTTGCTTCGCCAGCTGTGCCCGCCGTTTCATCCACCATATCGGCGGCGGGGCGCGGTGTTGTCGGCGCGTCCTCGCCGCTTGCTTCCGGGGCAACCGCGTCGGCCTTTTTGCGGCGAACGCGTTTAGCCGGAACTTCCGTCACTTCGGGTGCCGGAGCTGCAACGGTAGCCTCTGGCTCGGCCTTTTTGTGGCGGCTGCGCTTGGGCTTTTCCTCGGGGGCCGCTGCTTCTGCGACAGCCTCGGTTGCCACAGCAACGTCAGCGACCTCAACCGGCGCAGCTACGGCCTTCTTGCGGCTTGCCCGCTTCTTTGGCGCAGGTGCATCGATGACCTCGGGCCCGCTGACGGCTTCGGCCGGCAGCGGGGTAACAACCGCTTCGGCTTCACCGCTATCAAGGGCCGTTTCGCCGCTCTCCGATTGCTCGGCGTCCGCAGTTTCGCTGCCCGGTTCACCGCGATTGCGGCCACCGCGCCGACGGCGACCACGCCGGCGGCGCTTGGCCTGGGCTTCGCCGTCTTCGCCAGCGCCCTCGCCGACTTCAGTTTCGCCGTCCGGTTCACCGTGACGGTTGTCGCCAAATTCGCCGGTTTCACTTGGGGCTTCACCCGAGGCCTCGGTGGCTTCATCTTCGCCAGCATCTCCGGCTTCTTCGGTAGCGGTCTGCTCCTGATCACGGCCACGACCACGCCGGCGCTTGCGCCGCTTGCGCCGGCCATCGCCAGCGGCACCATCCGATGCTTGATCAGCGCGTTCGCCCGCACGTTCGCCAGCGTCCTCGCGGCGCGGTTGGCGTCCTTCGTGCTCGTGATTCTCTTCGATCTCGTCTTCGATCTCGTCCTCTTCCTCGGGAAGATCGTCGCCATCTTCTTCCTGGAAGGCGATGGGCTCGAATTTGGGGACGAATTCGTTGCGCGGGCCCGACGAGGCCACGCGCATCTTGGCGCCCTCGTTCTCGCCCTCGGGGATCACTTCGACAGTGACCCCATAGCGCTCTTCGACCTCGGCGAGGTCGGCGCGCTTGGTGTTGAGCACGTAGATTGCGGCTTCCTGGCTCGCGAACAGGGTGATGACGATGCCGCGACCCTTGGCCGCTTCTTCCTCGATCAGCCGCAGTGCCGACAGGCCAGCCGAGCCGGCGGTGCGCACCAGTCCCGAACCATCGCAATGCGGGCAGGAGCGCGTGGTCGCCTCGAGCACGCCGGTGCGCAGGCGCTGACGGCTCATTTCCATCAGCCCGAAACCGGAAATGCGGCCGACCTGGATGCGGGCGCGATCGTTCTTGAGCGCGTCCTTCATCGCCTTCTCGACCTTGCGGACGTTCGAGCCGTATTCCATGTCGATGAAGTCGATCACGACAAGGCCGGCCATGTCGCGCAGGCGCAGCTGGCGAGCGATCTCGCGCGCGGCTTCGAGATTGGTGTTGACCGCGGTCGCCTCGATGCCGTGTTCCTTAGTGGAACGGCCCGAGTTGATGTCGATCGAGACCAGCGCTTCGGTCGGGTTGATGACGATATAGCCGCCCGATTTGAGCTGGACGACCGGATCGTACATCGCGGTGAGCTGGTCTTCGGCGCCGAAACGCTGGAACAGCGGCACCGGATCGACATAGGCTTTCACCCGGCGCGCATGGCTGGGCATCAGCAGCTTCATGAAATCGCGGGCGAGGCGATAGCCGCCTTCGCCCTCGACGATCACTTCCTCGATATCGCGATTATAGATGTCGCGGATCGCGCGCTTGATCAGGTCGCTGTCCGAATGGATCAGCGCAGGGGCGCTCGAATGCAGCGTGACTTCGCGGATATCGTCCCACAGCCGGGCGAGATAATCGAAGTCGCGCTTGATCTCCGTCTTGGTGCGCTGCAATCCGGCGGTCCGGACGATGCAGCCCATGCTCTTGGGCAGCGCCATTTCGGCGATGATCGATTTCAGCCGCTTACGATCGGCGACCGAGTTGATCTTGCGGCTGATGCCACCGCCGTGGCTGGAATTGGGCATCAGCACGCAATAACGGCCAGCCAGGCTCAGGTATGTGGTCAGCGCCGCGCCCTTGTTGCCGCGTTCTTCCTTGACCACCTGGACGAGCAGCACTTGCCGGCGATGGATGACGTCCTGAATCTTGTAGCGGCGGCGCAGCGCCATGCGGCGCGCGCGCAGATCGTCGGCCTGGCCGCGATTATCCTTGGCCTGACCGCGCCCCTGGCGGCGGCCACGCTGGCGACCGCGCTGGCTGTCGCCTTCCTCGCCGCGCTCGTTGCTGTCTTCTTCGCCGCCTTCATCGTGGTCATGGCCGGCTTCGCGGTCTTCATTTTCAAAGCCTTCATCGGCGTCATCGCCGCTGTCGAAACCATTCTGGACGAGGCCGTCCTCGATCGTGGCGACCTCGTTCTTTTCAGAAGTGTCGATTTCGATGACGCTGCCGAGGTCATCATCGCCGGCTGGGCCAAAGTCGTCGCCCCCATCGGCGTATTCGTCGGCATAAACGCCGCCGCTTTCGGCGTAGGCGTCTTCTTCGGCTTCCTCGGCGGCGCGCAGAGCGGCTTCTTCGGCGGCATGTGCGGCTTCTTCAGCCAGCAGCGCTTCGCGGTCTTCCTTGGGGATCTGATAATAGTCGGGGTGGATTTCGCTGAAGGCGAGAAAGCCGTGCCGGTTTCCGCCGAAATCGACGAAAGCCGCCTGCAGCGACGGTTCTACCCGAGTGACCTTGGCGAGATAGATATTACCCTTGATCTGCTTGTGATCGGCAGAATCAAAGTCGAATTCTTCAATCCGGTTGCCTTTGAGCACCGCCACCCGGGTTTCTTCCGGGTGGCGCGCATCGATAAGCATGCGCGTTGTCATTATAAATTCTCCAGGCGCGCGCATGCGCGGGCAAGCCCGGCGCTATGGCGCGATAATTGGTGGGAAGGTCACGCGCCGCGACCGGGATCAGTTCCCGGGGCTGTGACGGCGCGGTTTTATGGGAATAGCCGAGGCGATGTGGCGCAGGGTTGCGCTCGGTCACTTCGGCGGCGATGTGTGCATCTGCTGGACCGAAAAGGCGCGGCGCGGTGAAGCGCGCTGGAACGATGGCCCCGATCTTCTCGGAAGGGTAAGCCGCGATCCGTCCATTTGCCAGCCAATCCGTCGACCATGCTGCCGTGTCCCTTCGGGACTGCGGCAAATGGAACGGCAAACGGCTTTTCATGTCCTGCATCAACCTGTCGTATCCGGACGGTACCGACCCGGACAATCCGGGCGAGTACCGGTCAAGCCCGATCCTTCCGAGAATGCGCGCCTTCCGCCGGAATGGCAGGCTTTTGCGCTTGGGGGATCAGGGCAGGAATGCCCGGTGCAGACTGACTAGCACCGCAATTCCGCCTCGGCAAGTTTATTGCTCGACGGAGAATCGAACGGGCCGGCAAGGTTTATGGACCTGCCGATCACAGCTTTCACTGTAGCTGGTTATTGTTACCGGCCATTTACATTTGCACCACGCATTGCCGCGCTTTAGTGGGCGAATTGGAATGCCGCGCAAACTATTGCTCGTTTTGATCATGCTTGCACCACTGGCGGTGCTGGTCGCCATGATTGCGCTGGACAAGCATTTCGGCGCGGGCCGCGCGCTGGATTATGTCGTGCGCATTGAATTCCCGGCGCCTGGCGAAGAAGTCGGGCTCCCTCCGATCGAAGGGCCGCTCGATGCCAGTCGGCCGCTGGTGGTGATCGACGCCGGGCATGGCGGCCACGACCCCGGCGCGCATGGCGGTAATCGCAACGAGAAGGATTTGACGCTGGCACTGGCTAAGGCGCTGGAGGCGCGGTTGCTGGCCGGCGGCGGTATTCGCGTGGCGCTGACCCGTTCCGATGATCGCTATCTGTTGCTGGAGGAGCGCTCGGGGATCGCGCGGCGGTTGCGGGCGGATTTGTTCGTCTCGATCCATGCCGACAGCGCCGAGAATGCCGATGCTTCTGGCGCGACGGTCTATACTTTGTCCGACCGTGGCAGCAGCGAAGAGGCCGAGCGGATGGCGGCCAGCGAAAACCGTGCCGATAGTATCAACGGCATCCAGCTTGGCGATACCAGCAATGCCGTCGATGCCATCCTCGTCGATTTGTCGCAGCGGCATACCGAGGCACAATCGAGCGAATTCGCCAGCCTGGTGCTGCGCGAAGGACAGGATCACATTGCGTTTCGCAACCGGGCGCTGCAATCGGCGGCCTTTGTTGTGCTAAAATCGCCCGATGTGCCTTCGGCGTTGCTCGAAGCCGGCTACATCAGCAATGCACGCGACGTGGCGTGGCTGTCCTCGGACGCCGGACGCACGGCCTTCGCCGACGTCGCCGACCATGCCATCCGCGTCTTCTTCGCGCGCCAGACCGAACCGGCGGTGCTGGCGACGCCGTGAGGCAGCTATCTAAATATCCGCCTTCAACAAGCCCACTGGCAATCCCGCGCGTCGCCATGCTAGGGGCGAGCGACCATGGCCGATGACCCTTCGGAAGAAAAGCTCAGCTACCGCATCCGGCGCAATGCCGGCGGGGTGATATCGCGATTGCATCTGTCTGAGGCCGCTGGCGCCTTCGCGCAGCAGTGGCGAGCGCATCGCTGGTTGCGCTGGAGCGGTTATGCACTGGGCGTGGTGCTGGCGATTTATTTTCTGATCTGGGTGCTGGTCGCGCGCAATCTGCCATCCGCGGACAAGCTGCTCGATTACCAGCCGCCGCTGCCGACGATGGTGCGCGGCGCCGATGGCAGTATCGTTTATTCCTATGCGCGCGAGCGGCGGGTGCAGTTGCGCTACGTCGATTTTCCCAAGCCGCTGATCAACGCTTACCTCTCGGCGGAGGACAAGAACTTCTTCTCGCATGGCGGCGTCGATTATGTCGGGATCGGCGAGGCGGTGCTGGATTACGGGCTGAAGTTCGGCTCGGGCCAGCGCGCGCGCGGCGGTTCGACGATCACCCAGCAGGTCGCCAAGAACATCCTGATCGGCAACGAATATTCGGTATCGCGCAAGCTCAAGGAAATGATCCTGGCGCGGCGGATCGAGCATGTGTTGAACAAGCAGCAGATCCTCGAGCTTTATCTCAACGAGATCGCGCTGGGACGGCAGAGCTTCGGCGTGCAGGCGGCGGCGCGGGCTTATTTCGGCAAGGATGTCGGCGATCTCAGCCTTAGCGAATGCGCCTTTCTGGCGATCCTGCCCAAGGCGCCGGAGGTTTATGGACGCGCCAAGAATGCCGATGCGGCGATGGAGCGGCGCAATTGGGTGCTCGATCAGATGGCCAAGAATGGCTTCGTCAGTAGCGCCGATGCCAATGCCGCCAAGGCACAGCCGCTCGGCCTGGTGGCGCATCGAATCGAAACTTATGATCCCTCGGTCGGCTATTTCGTCGAGGAAGTACGCCGCCGGCTGATCGATCAATATGGCGAGAACGCCGATGACGGCAAGAACAGCGTCTATGCTGGCGGGCTATGGGTGCGCACGTCGCTCGATCCCGAGTTGCAGAAGGCCAGCCTCGACGGGCTGCGCGCCGGGCTGATCCGCTATTCGGCGGGCAAGAGCTGGTCGGGGCCGATTGCGCATATCGATATCGACCAGAACTCCTGGCAGGGTCAGTTAATCGGGCTGAACAAGACCGTCTCCTACAAGGACTGGCGGGTCGGGTTAGTGCTCAGCCGCAGTGGTTCGTCCGCGAGCATCGGCTTTCCCGATGGTTCGACCGCGCCGCTCACCGGCTTGCCCGATCCGCTCCGTGCCGGCGACGTGATCGCGGCCGCGCCTGCCGGCAATAGCTGGGCGGTGCGGACGATTCCCGGTGTCTCGGGCGGTATGCTCGTCGAGGAGCCGTTCAGCGGTCGTGTGCTGGCGATGCAGGGCGGTTTCGACTCCGGCCTCGATTCGTTCAATCGCGCGACTCAGGCCGAGCGCCAGCCGGGCTCGACGATCAAGCCGTTCGTCTACGCCACCGGGCTCGATTACGGCATGACCCCGGCGACGATGGTGCCCGATGAGGCGTTCTGCGTTTTCCAGGGGGCGGCGCTGGGGCAGAAATGCTTCAAGAATTACGGTAATGAAGGCGGCGGCGGCATGCACACCATGCGCTGGGGCCTCGAGCAATCGCGCAATCTGATGACCGTCCATATCGCCAACGATACCGGCATGGAAAAAGTGGTGCGCACCTTCGACCGTGTCGGCATCGGCAAGTATCAGCCTTATTTGTCTTATGCGCTGGGCGCGGGTGACACCACGGTCGGTCAGATGGTCAACGCCTATTCGGCGCTGGCCAATGGCGGGGTGCAATATGATGCCTCGCCGATCGACTATATCCAGGATCGCAATGGCAAGGTGATCTGGCGCGCCGATCAGCGGCAATGCGATGGCTGCAACATGCCCGACTGGGACGGCAAGCCGATGCCGCGACTGGCATCGCGCGGCAAGCAGGTGCTCGATCCGCGCACCGCTTATCAAACCGTCCACATGCTCGAAGGCGTGATCATCCGCGGCACCGGGATCGCATTGCACGATCTCGGTCTGCCCTTGTTCGGCAAGACCGGCACCACCTCGGGTCCGACCAACGTCTGGTTCGTGGGCGGATCGACCAAGATCATCGGCGGTGTCTATCTGGGCTATGATCATCCGCGCCCGCTCGGCGGTTATGTCCAGGGCGCCACTTACGCCGTGCCGATGTTCAAGCAATTCGTTCAGGAGTCGATTGGCCGCTGGGATCATACGCCCTTCGTTGCGCCCGCCGGAGTGCGCCTGGTCAAGATCGACCGGATCAGCGGCCAGCGGGTGTTCGGCGGCACCCCGAGCGATGATGCCAAGGCGCCGATTATCTGGGAGGCGTTCAAGCCCGAGACCGAACCGCAGCGTCCCACCCGGCAAAGCCAACTCGATGCCAAGCGGGAGGATCTGCTCGATGCCATCCGACGCGGCTTCGCGGCGCGTTCTCCCGTCGGCCCGGTCGCTCACCCCAGTGGCGAAGCCAGCCAACCGCAGGATTTCGCGGCCCAGCAGGGCGGGGTTTACTAACGTCATTCAAGAAGCTGGACCGATGCATTGGCGAGGTTTAGGCTACCTTGCATGAAATACGCACCCATGTTGGCCATCGCCGCGCTCGCCGCTCTATCGTTCTCCGTTACCGCGCATGCGCAATTGGCGCCGGGGGCGAGGGCGCCCGATTTCGCCACACAAGCGGCGATGGGCGGGAATGATTTTCCGTTCAAGCTCAGCGAAGCGCTGAAAAAGGGGCCGGTGGTCCTCTATTTCTATCCCAAGGCCTTCACCCCGGGCTGCACCATGGAGGCACACGCCTTCGCCGCTGCGATCGATGATTTTCACAAGGCCGGCGCCACGGTGATGGGCATGTCCGCCGATGATCTGCCAACGTTGAAGCGCTTTTCGACCAGCGAATGTCAGAGCAAATTCCCGGTTGCAGTGGCCAGCCCGGCGATTGTCGAAGCTTACCATGTCGCCTTTCGCAAGCCTGACGGCACGCCGCTGCCAATCACCAACCGTACCTCTTATGTCATTGCCCGTGATGGCCACATCAGCTTCGTCCATTCCAATCTCGACTGGCACGACCACGTCAAGCTGACCTTGGCGGCCGTGCAGGCGCTGCCGGCACGCTGAGCCCGCTTATCCCCCTCCCGCTTGCGGGAGGGGCTAGGGGTGGGCAGGTGGTTACACTGAGGTCGCGTGCAAAAATGCCCACCCCCGCCCCCTCCCGCAAGCGGGAGGGGAGTTCGAGCAACCCAATCGGGTGGCGTGGCGCTGCTCCCCGCCCTTTACTTTGACGGCAATCCGGCTAACGGGCGTGGCTTGCCTAGAGGAGAGATTTTGCCATGCGTGCCGAGGGGCAGGCCCACATAGACCGTATCGAAGCGGCGCTGGCGCTGGTCCGCAAGTTTCTGGACTGGGATCGGGCGTTGCGTCGGCTGGACGAGTTGAACGCGCGCGTCGAGGATCCCAAGCTGTGGGACAATCCGCGCGGTGCCGAAGAGGTCATGCGGGAGCGGCGCCGGCTCGAAGCCAGCATCGGCACGGTCACGCAGATCGGCCAGGAGATGGCCGATGCCGTGGAATTCGTCGAATTGGGCGAGGCCGAGGGCGACGATGATACGGTTCAGGAAGGCCTGGCCTCGCTCGCCGCGCTGGCCGATCGCGCCGATTCCGACAAGGTCCAGGCTTTGCTCGCTGGCGAAGCCGACGCCAATGACGCTTATCTCGAAGTCCACGCCGGCGCGGGCGGCACCGAAAGCCAGGACTGGGCCGAAATGCTCCAGCGCATGTATTCACGCTGGGCAGAACGACATGGCTACAAGGTCGAAGTCGTCGATTATCATTCGGGCGAGCAGGCCGGGATCAAGAGCTGTACGCTGCTGATCAAGGGCGAGAATGCCTATGGCTATGCCAAGACCGAAAGCGGGGTTCACCGGCTGGTCCGCATCAGCCCCTATGACAGCTCGGCGCGGCGGCACACCAGCTTCAGCTCGATCTGGGTCTATCCGGTGGTCGACGACAATATCGAGGTCGATATCAAGGAAAGCGACCTCAAGATCGACACCTATCGCGCTTCGGGCGCGGGTGGCCAGCACGTCAACACCACCGATTCGGCGGTGCGCATCACGCATGTTCCGACCGGGATCATCGTCGCCAGCCAAAGCGACCGCAGCCAGCACAAGAACCGCGCCACCGCGATGAACATGCTGAAGGCGCGCATCTACGAGGCCGAACTGGCGAAGCGCGAAGCCACCGCGCTGGGCGAATATGCCGCCAAGACCGAGATCGGCTGGGGCCATCAGATCCGCTCCTACGTGCTCCAGCCCTATCAGCTGGTGAAGGATCTGCGCACCGGCGTCACTTCGACCGCGCCGGACGACGTGCTCGATGGCGCTATCGATCCCTTCATGGCGGCGGCCTTGTCGCAGCGCGTGACGGGCGAGAAGGTCGCGGTGGAGGATGTCGATTGAGACGGGCGGCGCTGACCGGGCTACTGGCGCCCCTGATCCTGTTGGCAGCGTGCCAGCAGGGCGCCAGTGACGCGGGACGTGCCGCCGGGGCTCAGGGTTTTCCCAGGGATGATCGTCCGCTTCATGTCACATCCGGCGACGATCTCTCCAGCGAAGCCGGTCGCGACCAGCTCGACGAAGCGACCAAGGTGATGAACCTCGCCGATCTCCACGATGGCATGACCGTGGCCGATATCGGCGCGGGCGAGGGCTATTATACGGTGCGACTGGCGCCGCGCGTCGGTCGCAAGGGGCGCGTGCTGGCCGAGGACATCAATGGCCCGGCGCTGACCCGGCTGGGTGACCGCGTGCAGCGCGAGCGACTCGACAATGTCTCGATCCAGCAGGGCGACGAAGCCGATGCCCATCTGCCGGCAGCGAGCTTCGATCGGATTTTCATGATCCACATGTATCATGAAGTCAGCGAGCCTTATGCCTTCCTGTGGCACATGCGCCCCTCGCTGCGACCGCACGGCCGGGTCATCGTCGTCGATGTCGATCGCCCGACCAGCGCGCATGGTATCCCGCCCCGGCAATTGTTCTGCGAATTTGCGGCGGTGGGCTTTCGCTTGACCGAATTTATCCGTAAACCGGAACTAACAGGGTATTATGCGCAGTTCGAGGCGGTCGGTGAACGCCCGGCTCCTTCAGCAATCAGAGCGTGCCATAGTCAGGTACATTGAGCAGGCTGAGAGCAGGATTGGGCTGACGTAGATGGAAAGTCGGGGACGATGAGTTTCAAGGGGTTATCGCCCATCCTTTATGCCGGACGTGAAGTCTGGCCGCTCGTCGAAGGCGGCAAGGGCGTCGCTGCGACCAATCACGCCAGCTCCGGCGCCTGGGCAGCGGCGGGCGGGATCGGCACGGTCAGTGCGGTCAATGCCGATTCATACGATCCTGAAGGCAAGATCATCCCGCAGATCTATCAGGCGCTGACCCGGCGGGAGCGCCATGACGAGCTGATCCGCTATGCCATCGATGGCGCGGTGGAGCAGGTCAAACGCGCCTTCGACATTTCCGGCGGCAAGGGCGCGATCAACATCAATGTGTTGTGGGAAATGGGCGGCGCGCAGCAAGTGCTGGAAGGCGTGCTGGAAAAGACGCGTGGGTTGGTGTCGGGCGTGACCTGCGGCGCCGGCATGCCGTACAAGCTGTCGGAAATTGCCGCGCGCTTCAACGTCAATTACCTGCCGATCGTCAGTTCGGGCCGCGCCTTCCGCGCCTTGTGGAAGCGCGCTTATAACAAGGTTTCCGACCTGATGGGCGCGGTGGTCTATGAAGACCCGTGGCTGGCGGGCGGTCATAACGGCCTGTCCAACGCCGAAGACCCCCTCAAGCCCGAAGATCCCTATCCCCGCGTCAAGTCGCTGCGCGACACCATGCGCGCCGAAGGCGTCTCCGACAGCGTGCCGATCGTCATGGCTGGTGGCGTCTGGTTCCTGCGCGAGTGGGACAATTGGATCGACAATCCGGAGCTGGGGCAGATCGCCTTTCAGTTCGGCACGCGGCCGCTGTTGACCGAGGAAAGCCCGATCCCGATTGGCTGGAAAGACCATTTGCGCACGCTGGAACCGGGCGATGTGCTGCTCCATCGCTTTTCGCCGACAGGATTTTACTCCTCCGCCGTCCACAACCCGTTCCTGCGTGAGCTGGAAGCGCGGTCCGAGCGGCAGATTCCTTATTCACGCGTAGAGGCGGGCGAACATACCGTGCAACTCGACGTCGGCGTGCGCGGGCGCAATTTCTGGGTCGCGTCCAAGGATCGCGAACGCGCGCGCGGCTGGGCGTCACAAGGCTTCACCCAGGCCTTGCGCACTCCCGACGACACCGTGGTGTTCATCACCCCCGAGGATCGCGAGATCATCCGCAAGGACCAGGCCGATTGCATGGGCTGCCTGTCGCATTGCGGGTTCTCCTCGTGGAAGGACCATGACGATTATTCTACCGGGCGACTGGCCGATCCGCGCAGCTTCTGCATCCAGAAGACGCTACAGGACATCGCTCACGGCGGCGATCTCGACAGAAACCTGATGTTCGCCGGCCATGCGGCTTATCGCTTCAAGCAGGATCCGTTTTATTCCAATAATTTCACGCCGAGTGTGAAGCAATTGGTCGACCGGATTTTGACCGGGGATTGATCTCCAATTCCTCCCCGGTACGGGGAGGGGGACCGCCCGTAGGGTGGTGGAGGGGTCCCTGCTGCCCTCGTAGATATCCGCGAGCGGATAGGTGGGCCCCCTCCACCGCTTCGCGGTCCCCCTCCCCGTACCGGGGAGGAACGTTACCCCAGCGGCGGCAACACCAGATCGGGCGGCCTGTGGCCATCGGCCCAGAAGCGAATATTGGTAACCACTTTCAATCCAGCGGTTTCGCGCCCTTCGAAGGTGGCGCTGCCCAGATGCGGCATCAGCATGACATTGGGCAGCGACAGGAAGCGCGGATCGATGTTGGGTTCGTTGTAAAATACGTCGAGCCCTGCACCACCGATCCGGCCTTCGGTCAGCGCCGCGATCAGCGCCTCTTCGTCGATCAGTTCGCCGCGCGCGGTGTTGATGACATAAGCATCGGGTTTGAGACGGGCGATGCGGGCGGCGCTCAGAATGCCGCGAGTTTCGGCGCCGACGGGGCAATGCAGCGCGAGGATGTCGGCCTCGGCGATCATCGTATCAAGATCGGCTTCGAAGCGCGCACCCAGCATGTTTTCCAATGCGGGCGGCAGCCGATGGCGGTTATGATAAACCACCTCCAGCCCAAAGGCGCGCGCGCGGTGCGCCACGGCCTGGCCGATGCGCCCCATGCCGATGATCGCGAGCCGTTTGCCGCCAAGCTTATGGCCCAGCATCACCGAGGGCCCCCAGCCGTGCCACTGCCCGGTCAGCACGCTGCGCGAAGCCGAGGCGAGCCGGCGCGGCGCGGCGATGATCAGCGCCATGGTCAGATCGGCGGTGTCGTCGGTGAAGACGCCGGGGGTATTGGTGACGGTGATTTTGCGGGCGCGGGCAGCGTCGAGATCGAGATGGTCGGTACCGGCCCCGAAATTGGCGATCAGCGCCAGCTTGGAGCCTTGCGCCGCCTCGAACATCGCGGCGTCGATACGGTCGGTGACGGTGGGGACCAGCACATCGGCTTCGCGCATCGCCGCGATCATCGCGGCGCGATCGAGCGGAATGTCATCCTCGTTCAAGCGGACATCGAACAATTCGCGCATCCGCGCCTCGACCGCGGGCATCAGCTGGCGCGTGACGATGACTCGCGGCTTGCCGAGGAAGCGTTGTGCGGCAGGGGCTTCATGGACCGGTGTCATAATGACACAGCGCTATGCGCAGCCAAGCCGAACGGTCAAGCGGTCTTGAAGAATATGCCTCGATCGGCTTATGGCCATGAGATGGACAAACGGCGCACATGGAAGCTTTTAGCGGCTCTGGTTACCGGCCTTGCGGTGTCGCCAGCCATGGCTGCATCCGATCTTCGGCCGGTGCCGTATTGGGCATCGCTCAAGGCCAATGAAGTTTACATGCGCGTGGGTCCGGGTGAGGATTACCGGATAAATTGGGTCTATCACCGCCAGCATCTGCCGCTGAAAGTGCTGCGGGTGATGCAGAACTGGCGGCTGGTGGAAGACCCCGAAAATGCGCGGGGCTGGATCATGGTCAATATGCTGGTGATCGGCCACGACGGCTATGTCGTGGGCAAGGATCCAGCCGAGATGCATGAGGCGCCCGACGGCAATTCGCGGCTGATGTGGCGGTTGGAGCCCGGGGTGTTGGGCAAGCTGGGCGATTGCGGTTCGGGCTGGTGTAAGTTCACGCTCAATGGTCGGGCGGGCTACGTCCGGCAGGATGCGCTGTGGGGTGCGGCGGAACTGCCAGCGGGACACTGATTGAGACCGCTGTTTAACGCCGCGATCCAGGATCGGCGCTTCAAGTAAAGCGCCCACCCCCGGCCCCTCCCGCAAGCGGGAGGGGAGCAGAAAAAGGCTCAGATCAACTCGATCGCCACCGCCGTCGCTTCGCCGCCGCCGATGCACAGCGAGGCGACGCCCTTGGTCTTGCCCTTGGTCTTGAGCGCGGCGATCAGCGTGGCGATTATGCGGGTGCCCGAGGCGCCGATCGGGTGACCCAGGGCGGTGGCGCCGCCGTGGACGTTGACCTTCTCGTGGGGAATGCCCAGGTCGCGCATCGCGAACATGGCGACGCAAGCGAAAGCCTCGTTGATTTCGAACAGATCGACATCACCGATCTTCCAGCCGGCCTTGTCCAGCAGCTTGGTGATCGCCGGGATCGGCGTGGTCGGGAAGCGTGAAGGTTCGTGGGCATGCGCCGCAACCGCGACGATGCGGGCGACCGGCTTCAGCCCCTTGGCATCGGCGACGCTCTGGCGGGTCAGCACTACGGCGGCAGCGCCATCCGAGATCGACGAGGACGACGCGGCGGTGATCGTGCCATCCTTGGCAAAGGCCGGCTTGAGCGTCGGGATCTTGTCGGGGCGACCCTTGCCCGGCGCTTCGTCGGTATCGACGATGACATCACCGCCGCGCGTCTTGACGGTGACCGGGGTGATCTCGCCCTTGAAAGCACCGCTGGCGATGGCGGCCTGAGCGCGGCGCAGCGACTCGAGCGCATATTCGTCCTGCGCCTCGCGGGTCAGCTGATACTCGTTAGCGACGGTCTGGGCGAAGGAGCCCATCGAGGCGCCCTCATAGGCATCTTCCAAGCCGTCGAGGAACATGTGATCATAGGTCGTGTCGTGCCCGGCGCGGGCCCCGCTACGATGCTTCTTGAGCAGGTAGGGCGCGCCCGACATGCTTTCCATGCCGCCCGCCACAGCCATGTCGATCGAGCCGCTGGCCAGCGCCTCGGCGCCCATGATCACGGTCTGCATGCCCGAGCCGCACACCTTGTTGACCGTGGTTGCCTGGACCGACTGGGGCAGGCCGGCCTTGAGCGCGGCCTGGCGGGCAGGGGCCTGTCCGAGGCCGGCGGGCAGCACGCAGCCCATGTACAGGCGCTCGATATCATCACCCGACACGCCGGCGCGTTCGACCGCGGCCTTGACCACGGTAGCGCCGAGATCGGTCGCCGCCACTTCGGACAGCGCGCCCGCCAAACCGCCCATCGGCGTGCGGGCATAGGAAAGAACCACGATCGGATCGGATGCGGAAATCTGGGCCATGACCAAGCTGCCTTTCAGAGCAAATAGGGAAATGAGAATGAACGGATCGAATCGTGCCTTAATGTTGCGCTGCGGCAAGGGCAATCAGGCATTTGTTAGAGCGAGGCGCAATCCGGCTGGGAAGAACGGGGCCGCCTGAACCCAACGTAAATTCAAGCCGCGAGCGGGAAAAAAGTCCATTCCCGCTAGAAATGCCTTGAGTTTTGGCCGGCCCCCGTGAAAACCACGGGTTCCCCCACTTGCGCAGCGCAGCAGGGCGCACTAGGGCCCTGTCATGTTGTCGGCACACTTGAATGGGCGCCGGAATCCGCATCGCGGAGTAGAGAAAAATTGGTCGATCTTTCGCAATATCTGCCCATTTTGATTTTCCTGGGAATTGCCCTGGGATTGTCGTCGGCTTTCGTGTTCCTGCCGATGGGTGTCGCCCGTTTGACCGGTGCGCATAATCCCAATGCGGACAAGCTCTCCGAATATGAGTGCGGCTTCCCCGCTTTTGAAGACCCGCGCAGCCAGTTCGATGTGCGCTTCTATCTGGTGGCGATCCTGTTCATCATTTTCGACCTCGAAGCGGCGTTCCTGTTTCCCTGGGCCGTCAGCCTCAAGCAGACCGGCTGGCCCGGTTGGGTGACGATGATGGTGTTCCTGGGCGAATTGATCGTCGGCTATATCTATGCGTGGAAAAAGGGAGCTTTGGACTGGGAATGAATACGCTTTCCCCCGCTCCCGCCGGAACCGCGATTACCCCGCCGGACCAGGCTTTCTTCAACGACCTCAATGCGCAGGTGGCCGACAAGGGCTTTCTCGTCGCCAGCACCGAGGATCTGTTCCAATGGGCGCGCACCGGTTCGCTGTGGTGGATGACCTTTGGCTTGGCCTGCTGCGCGGTCGAGATGATCCACGTCAATATGCCGCGCTATGACATGGAGCGGTTCGGCGTCGCCCCGCGCGCTTCACCGCGCCAGAGCGATGTGATGATCGTCGCCGGCACGCTGTGCAACAAGATGGCGCCGGCGTTGCGCAAGGTCTACGATCAGATGTCGGACCCCAAATACGTCATCTCGATGGGCAGCTGCGCCAATGGCGGCGGCTATTACCATTACTCCTATTCGGTGGTGCGCGGCTGCGATCGTATCGTCCCGGTGGACATCTATGTGCCCGGTTGCCCGCCGACGGCGGAAGCGCTGCTTTATGGCGTGATGCAATTGCAGCGCAAGATTCGCCGCGTCGGGACGCTTGAGCGGTGAAGGCGCGGGTGTTGCTTCTGCTATCCGCCGTGCTCGGCGCCGATGCGGCGCGAGCCGATGCGCCGGGTGCGCCGGCGGGTGAGTGGCATCGTGTTCTGTCCCCGGACAAGGCGGTGGCCGTGAGTATGCCTTGTGCCGATGCCGATATCCAGAGTCAGGCGCGCCCGGATGGCTTTGCGGCGATGTGCCATGGGCAAGTGATCTCTTTTGCTTTCGCCATTGGTGTCCAGCTCGATCCGGGTCAGGCATCCGATTACGCGGGCTTGCTGGCCGGCGCGCGCAAGGATGCGACGACCGGCGAAGTGACGCTGACCAATGTTGCCGGCCATCAGGCGTTTCGCGCAGCCGCAAGTGACGGCTCGGCGCTTATCGAAGTGATCGACTACCAGCCCGGCAAGCCAATCATGCTCATGGCGATGTTGAAGGACGGACTCGATACCGCAGGCCGTCCCGCAGCCCAGGAGCTTGGGAACAAATATATCAATTCGCTGGAGCTTCTTGCGAAATGAGCGCGGTCCTCCATTCTTCCCCCAAATTCGCCGACAACGCGGGCGTGCTCGATACGCTGGTCGCTGCGCTGGGCGCGCATATCGTCGCCAGCAAGGAAGAGCACGGCGAGATCGTGCTGACCGTGGCGCGCGCGGCCATCGAGGATGCGCTGCGCTTGCTGCGTGATGAGCATGATTATCAGCAGTTGATGGAAATCGCCGGCGTCGATTATCCTGACCGGCCCGAGCGATTCGAAGTCGTGTACATGCTGCTGTCGGTCACCAAAAACCATCGCCTGATGGTCAAGGTCAGCGCCGCTGAGCATACCCCGGTGCCGACCGTGACGACGCTGTGGCCGGTGGCGGGTTGGCTCGAGCGCGAAGTTTTCGACATGTACGGCGTGATTTTCGCCGACAATCCCGATCTGCGCCGCATCCTCACCGATTACGGCTTCGAGGGGCATCCGTTCCGCAAGGATTTCCCGCTGACAGGCTATGTCGAGCTGCGCTATTCCGAGGAAGACCAGCGCGTCGTCTATGAGCCGGTCAAACTGGCGCAGGATTTGCGCCAGTTCGATTTCATGAGTCCGTGGGAAGGCGCCAATTATGTGTTGCCGGGCGACGAAAAGGCGTCGACCTCGCCGACGACACCCCCTGTGCCACCGATGACCAGCGACAAGCCCAAGACCACCGACAAACCCAAGGATGCGGGCGCGGGCGAGCCCGCCAACGCCGAGGCTACTAAGCCGACTCCGGCATCCCCGCCGGCCATGGTGGAAACCAAGCTGCCTGAGCCAGGCGCGCCGGCCTCGACCAATGCCGAAGCTTATAAGGGCTCGGGCAAAGCTTCGCCCGAGGACGAGGCGCCCAAGTCATGAGCATGCAACTCGAAACCTCGCCGACCACCAGCGGCGATCATATCAGCAATTATACGATCAATTTCGGGCCCCAGCATCCCGCCGCGCATGGCGTGCTGCGCATGGTAATGGACCTCGACGGCGAGATCATCGAGCGCATCGATCCGCATGTCGGCCTGCTCCATCGCGGCACCGAAAAGCTGATCGAGCACAAGACTTATCTCCAGGCGCTGCCTTACTTCGACCGGCTCGATTACTGTTCGCCGCTCGCCATGGAATATTCCTATGTGCTGGCGATCGAAAAGCTGCTGAACATCGCGGTGCCGCTGCGCGCGCAATATCTGCGGGTGCTGTTCGCCGAGCTGACTCGCATCTGCAATCATATGCTCAATCTCGGCAGCCATGTCATGGACGTCGGCGCGATGACGCCGAATCTGTGGCTGTTCGAAATTCGCGAGGATTGCCTCAATTTCTTCGAGCGCGCGGCGGGCGCGCGGATGCATATGGCCTGGTATCGTCCGGGTGGGGTGCATCAGGATGTGCCGCTGAAGCTGCTCGCCGATATCGGCGAATGGCTCGATAATCGGCTGCCGCGTCTGTTCGAGGATGCGATGAGTCTGGTCGTCGACAACCGCATCTTCAAGCAGCGCAATGTCGATATCGCGCTGGTCGGCAAGGAAGACGCGCTGCGCTGGGGCTTTTCCGGGCCGATGATTCGCGGCGCCGGCATTGCCTGGGATCTGCGCAAGAGCCAGCCTTACGACGTCTATGATCGCATGGATTTCGAAATTCCGGTGGGCACGAAGAGCGATTGCTACGATCGCTTCATGGTCCGCGTCGAGGAAGTGCGCCAGTCGGCCAAGATCATGAAGCAGTGCCTGGCCGAAATCCCCGAAGGCCCGATCGCCTCGGACGACCGCAAGGTGGTCCCGCCCAAGCGCGGCGAGATGAAAAGCTCGATGGAAAGCCTGATCCATCACTTCAAGCTGTACACCGAGGGTTTCCACGTCCCCGCCGGCGAGGTCTATGTCGCTACTGAAAGCCCCAAGGGTGAATTCGGCGTCTATCTGGTCAGCGACGGCAGCAACAAACCCTATCGCTGCAAGATCCGCCCGACTGCCTTTTCGCATCTCCAGGCGATGGACTTCATGTCGAAGGGTCACATGCTGCCCGATGCGACTGCAATCCTCGGCGCGATCGACGTGGTGTTCGGGGAGTGTGACCGGTGAGCAAGCTGGCAATCGCCGAACAGATGATCGCGCATTACAACGCGCAGGATGCTGACGCCTATGTCGCGCTGATGACCGAGGATGCTTGCGAGGCAAGCTATCGCGGCGCCGTGGTGCGCGAGGGTCGCGAGGGCACGCGCGTGGGCCTGAAAAAGATGTTTGCCGACTTCCCTGAAAACCGGGCCGATATTCTCAATGCCCATCAATTGGGCGACTACGTCGTGCTGCATGAGCGGGTGTTCCGCTCTGCCGCCGCCGAGCCGTTCGACGTCATGTCCATCTATAGCTTCGAGGGCGATCAATGCTCTCGCGTGGAGTTCGTCCGCTAATGGCCGATCGTCATCTCGAACCCGACACGCCCGAGTTGCGCGCGCGCTGGGGAAATTTTGCCTGGACGGCTGAGAATGCCGAGCAGGCCAAGGTGATCATTGCCCGCTATCCGGCGATACGCCAGCGTTCGGCGGTGATGCCATTGCTCGATCTGGCGCAGCGCCAGGTTGGCGTGGAGACGCAGACGCAGGGCTGGCTGCCGATCCCGGTGATGGAATTCGTGGCGCGGCAACTCGACATGCCGGCAATCCGCGTGGTCGAGGTGGCGACCTTCTATACCATGTACAATCTGGTGCCGGTCGGGCGTTTTCATGTCCAGGTGTGCCGCACCTCGCCGTGCTGGCTGCGTGGCAGCGAGGACGTGCTGTCGGCGTGCAAGGCGCGCGGCATGTCGGTCGGCCACACCTCGGCGGATGGGCTGTTCACGCTGACCGAGGTCGAATGCATGGGCAATTGCTCCAGCGCGCCGATGTTCCAGATCAACGACGACAATTACGAGGATCTGACGGCGGAAAGCGCCGCGCATATTCTCGATGAACTGGCGGCTGGCCGTTGGCCCAAAGTCGGCACGCAGCTTCCTGGTCGCCACACCGTCGAGCCACTGGGTGGCCCGACCACGCTGACTGCCATGGTCGATGCCAATTACGATTACCGGGGGGAGTGGTGATGAATGACCCCAAAATCCTCCCCGGCACGGGGAGGGGGACCGTCCGTAGGACGGTGGAGGGGGCCCACCTCTCCGCTATATCCAAGCTCACCGCAGGCGCGGCTGTTCAGATGCCACGAAATAACATGCCAAGTTTCGTTTGGGGCGGGGCCCCCTCCCCCATGCTTCGCATGGTCCCCCTCCCCGTGCCGGGGAGGGATTGATGCTCGCTGATAAAGACCGCATTTTCACCAATCTCTATGGCTATCAGCCGTGGAATTTGGCTGCTGCCCAGGCGCGCGGCGATTGGGACAATACCAAGGCGCTGCTCGAGCGCGGCCAGGATGCGATCATCCAGGAGATGAAGGATTCCGGCCTGCGCGGGCGCGGCGGGGCGGGCTTTCCGACCGGCATGAAGTGGAGCTTCATGCCCAAGGAATCGAAGGATGGCCGGCCGAGCTTCCTCGTTATCAATGCCGATGAATCCGAGCCGGGTAGCTGCAAGGACCGCGAAATTCTGCGGCATGACCCGCATAAGCTGATCGAAGGCGCGCTGGTCGCCGGGTTCGCGATGCGCGCGCGGGCCGCTTATATCTACATTCGCGGCGAATATATTCGCGAGGCCGAAGTGCTGTTCGCCGCCGTGCAGGAAGCTTACGATGCCGGGCTGATCGGCAAGAACGCCTGCGGTTCGGGCTATGATTACGACGTCTTCGTCCATCGCGGTGCGGGCGCTTATATCTGCGGCGAAGAGACCGCGATGCTCGAAAGCCTGGAGGGCAAGAAGGGGCAGCCGCGCCTCAAACCGCCATTCCCGGCCGGCGCCGGCCTCTATGGCTGCCCGACCACGGTCAACAATGTCGAGAGCATCGCCGTCGCCCCGACGATCCTGCGGCGCGGCGCGGCGTGGTTTGCCGGCTTTGGCGCGAAAGGCAACAGCGGCACCAAGCTGTTCCAGATCAGTGGCCATGTCGACAAACCCTGTGTCGTCGAAGAGGCGATGAGCATCCCCTTCCGCGAACTGATCGAAAAGCATTGCGGCGGCATTCGCGGCGGCTGGGACAATCTGCTCTGCGTGATCCCCGGGGGTTCTTCGGTGCCGTTGGTGCCGGCAGCGCAGATCGTCGATGCGCCGATGGATTTCGACGGGTTGAAGGCGGTCGGCTCGGGGCTGGGCACCGCGGCGGTGATCGTCATGGACAAGTCCACCGACGTCGTGGAGTCGATCGCCCGGCTTTCGCATTTCTACATGCATGAAAGCTGCGGCCAGTGCACGCCGTGCCGCGAAGGCACCGGCTGGATGTATCGCATCATGGAACGGCTGCGCTCGGGCGAGGCCGATGTCGGCGAGATCGACATGCTCCAGCAGGTCACCAAGCAAGTCGAGGGTCACACCATCTGCGCGCTGGGCGATGCGGCGGCGTGGCCGATCCAGGGCTTGATCCGTCACTTTCGCCCCGAGCTGGAACGCCGGATTGCTGAGAATGTCCGGGAGGCGGCGGAATAATGCCTATAGTCACCGTAGACGGCATCGAAATCGAAGTCCCGCAGGGCGCCACCGTACTCCAGGCCTGTGAGCTGGCGGGCAAGGAAATCCCGCGCTTCTGCTATCATGAGCGGCTGTCCATCGCCGGCAATTGCCGCATGTGCCTGGTCGAAGTGAAGCCGGGGCCGCCCAAGCCGCAGGCCTCTTGCGCGCTGCCCGCCGCCGACAAGCAGGAAATCCGCACCGACAGTGAAATGGTCCGCATTGCCCGTGAAGGGGTGATGGAATTCCTGTTGATCAATCACCCGCTCGATTGCCCGATTTGCGATCAGGGCGGCGAATGCGATTTGCAGGACCAGTCGGTGGCTTATGGCCGCGGCAAGACGCGCTATCACGAGCACAAGCGCGCGGTGACCGAGAAATATATGGGGCCGCTGATCAAGACGGCGATGACCCGCTGCATTCACTGCACCCGCTGCGTGCGGTTCTCCGAGGAGATCGCCGGCGTGGACGAAATCGGCGCGCTGTATCGCGGCGAGAATATGCAGATCACGACCTATCTCGAACGTGCCGCCAAGCATGAGTTGTCGGCCAATGTCATCGATTTGTGCCCGGTCGGCGCGCTGACTTCGCGGCCTTATGCCTTTGAAGCGCGACCGTGGGAGTTGAAGAAGACGCTGGGTATCGACGTCTCCGACGCGGTCGGCGCCAATATCCGCATCGACAGCCGGGGCCGCGAAGTGCTGCGCGTGCTGCCGCGCGTCAATGATGACGTCAATGAGGAATGGTTGTCGGACAAGGGTCGTTATCAGGTCGAGGGTCTGACCAAGCGGCGGCTCGACAAGCCGTTCATCCGCCGTGACGGTAAGCTGGTCGCGGCCAGCTGGGATGAAGCCTTCGCCGCCATCGCCAGCATCAATCCCGGCGCTTCGGTGGCCGCGATTGCCGGCGATCTGGTCGATTGCGAGACGATGTTTGCGGCCAAAGCGCTGGTTTCGGCGCTGGGCTCGAGCCTGCTCGAAGGACGCCAGACCGGACTTGCTTATGATTGCAGCAATCTGGCGGCGGTGAACTTCAATTCCGGGCTCGCCGGGATCGAGACCGCCGATGCCATTCTGATCGTTGGTAGCCATGTCCGCTGGGAAGCGCCGCTGGTCAATGTCCGCCTGCGCAAGGCGGTCAAGCGCGGCGCCAAGGTGTTTATCGTCGGACCTGCCTGGGATACGACATTTGCCGCTGAGTCCCTTGGCGAAGATGTCGCATTGCTCGGCGATTTGCCGGTGCATGTCGGCGAGGCGATGAGCAAGGCAGAGCGCCCGGCTGTGATCATCGGCGGCGCCGGATTGGCAAAGGGGGCTCTGGCCTCTGCGTTGACACTGGCCGGCACCTGGAATCTGGTCCGCGAAGGCTGGAACGGCTTCAACGTCCTGCACATGGCTGCCAGCCGCATGGGCGGGCTGATGCTGGGCTATGCACAGGCGGGCGGCATCGCCGATCTCGCCGCCGCCAAGCCCAAGCTGGTGATTTCGCTGGGTGCGGATGAGGTCGATTACGCCAAATTCGCCGATTCCACGATCGTCTATATCGGCCATCACGGTGACAAGGGTGCGCATGCGGCGGATATTATCCTGCCGGGCGCAGCTTATACCGAAAAGGCAGGCACTTACGTCAACACCGAAGGCCGGGTGCAATTCAGCGAACGAGCGGTGTTCGCGCCGGGCGACGCGCGTGAGGATTGGACGATCCTGCGTGCGCTGGCCGATGCGCTGAAAGTCCATGTCGGCTTCGACAGCCTTGCCGAATTGCGCAGCGCGATGATTACGGCGGTGCCGGCGCTGGGCGTTGAAGGATTGGCCGATTACGGCGCGCTACCGGGCGGAGCCGGTGGGTCGGGCAGCGGCGTGATCGCCGGCTATCCCATTGCCGATTTCTACCTGACTAACCCGATCGCCCGCGCCAGCGTGACGATGCAGCGCTGCTCGGCCGAACTGCTCCATGGGGAAGACTTTGCGGAGGCGGCGGAATGACCAGCCAGTTCGTCGCCTGGGGCATGGCTTACGGCTGGGCGTGGTTCCTGGCCACGGTTATCGGCATCCTGCTGATCGCCTTGCCGCTGATGCTGGGCGTCGCGATGATCATTTACGCCGATCGCAAGATCTGGGCGGCAATGGCGCTACGCCGGGGCCCGAACGTGGTTGGCCCGTTCGGTCTGCTGCAAAGCTTTGCCGATGGTCTCAAGGTTTTCCTTCAGGAAACTATCATCCCCTCGGCGGCGAACAAGGGCCTGTTCCTGATCGCGCCGATCCTGACATTCACTGTCGCGCTGATGAGTTGGGCGGTGCTGCCGTTCAACTCGGGCGCGATCCTGGCGGATATCAATGTCGGGCTGCTCTATATCCTCGCGATCTCTTCGCTGGGGGTTTACGGGACGATCATCGCGGGCTGGTCGTCGAACTCGAAATATCCGTTTTTCAGTGCGATGCGCGCTTCGGCGCAGATGATCTCCTATGAAGTCTCGATCGGCTTCATCCTCATCTGCGTGGTGCTCTGGGCCAATACCTTCAATCTGAATGGTATCGTCCAGGCGCAGAAGCACGAAGTCTGGATCATCAACGGCTTCTTCATCAATCCGCTGCTGTTCCCGATGTGGGTGATGTTCCTGATCTCGGGCATGGCCGAAACCCAGCGCGCGCCGTTCGATCTCACCGAGGCCGAAAGCGAGCTGGTCGCCGGCTACCAGACCGAATATTCCTCGATGGCTTTCGCGCTCTACTGGCTTGGCGAATATGCCAACGTGCTGCTGATGTGCGCGCTCAATGCGACACTGTTCTTCGGCGGCTATCTGCCGCCGCTCGACTGGTGGCCGCTCTATTATGTGCCGGGCGTGGTCTGGCTGCTCGCCAAGATCCTGTTCTTCTTCTTCGTATTCAGCTGGGTCAAGGCCACCGTGCCGCGCTATCGTTATGACCAGTTGATGCGGCTCGGCTGGAAAATCTTCCTGCCGACCTCGCTGCTGTTCGTTGTCCTGATCAGTGGCTATCTGATGTTGACGAGGTACGGCGCATGAGTGTCGCTCAATTTATCAAGAGCTTCACGCTCTGGGAATTTCTCAAGGCGCATTGGCTGACCTTGCAGTATTTCTTCAAGCCCAAGGCGACGATCAACTATCCGTTCGAGAAGAACCCGCTGTCCCCGCGCTTTCGCGGCGAACATGCGCTGCGCCGCTATGCCAATGGCGAGGAACGCTGCATCGCCTGCAAGCTGTGTGAGGCGGTGTGCCCGGCGCAGGCGATCACCATCGAGGCCGAACCGCGTGATGACGGCAGCCGCCGTACCACGCGCTACGACATCGATATGACCAAATGCATCTTCTGCGGCTTCTGTCAGGAAGCCTGCCCGGTCGATGCCATCGTCGAGGGACCGAACTTCGAATATGCGACCGAAACGCGCGAAGAATTGCTCTACGACAAGACCAAACTGCTGGCGAACGGGGACAAGTGGGAGCGCGCACTCGCCGCGAACCTTGAAGCCGATGCGCCCTATCGATAGGGGCGGCGCAGCATGAGGGATTCAGCCACAATCGCATTCCTTCCCCTCTGGGGGAGGGGGACCGCCGCAGGCGGTGGAGGGGGTAACCCCCAAGGGATGACCTGTGAGGCCGCGTCTGGCCGCGGCCCCCCCCGCACAACAAGGGGGTGGGCCCCACCCCCCGGGAGGGGGGTTTTTGATTTATGTGATTGGTGGGCGTTAAAAAATAGCCCCGAGTAAGAAAGGAGGC
>JAMFSI010000154.1 GCA_026225215.1 Sphingomonas palustris
ACGCTCAATAATGCCATGTCCAACACTCCATGGTCCCCCGCTCAAAGCCAGGGACGTGTTCAAACATGGGTCACTTCTCAGTGGAAATTACCGGCTTCCCCGGGTCACTCCTCAGCGGCAATCAACAGTCACGAGACTGGTCGGCGGATCGGTCAGGAAATCTGCCAGTTCACCCGATGGGAGCAGCGTCGCATATTGCGCGCTCGAGACTTCCTGGCCTGCTTCATCATACGCATAGACCGTTGCCGCTCCTGCAGGGTCGATCGTTTCTATCAACTGTCCGGCGGCATCATAGACATTCCAACTGCTGCGATCGGCGGAACTGGCAATGTCCGAGGCAGTAGATTGCAGCGTCGACAGGCTGAGATCTGACCTTTGCTCGCTGCTTAACAGCGTCGCGTAGCTTGTCTCGCCGATCATCCGGTCAGCGGCGTCGTAGCGAAAGAGGGTGAGGGCGCCGGTTGGATCGACAGTGGCGACTTTGCGGCCTTCATCATCGTAAATATAGCTTGTGACCCCACCGTCCGGATCGGTGGTGCTGGTCAGCCGGCCCAAGCTGTCATAGGCATAGCTGGTGGTGGCCGTCGGGATGCTGGCATCGCTCCGGGTCACGCTGACAAGATCGCCGGCGAGATCGTAAACCCGTGTCTCGACCAGGCCATTGGCGTAAGTCGTTACGGTCTGATCGAGCGAGTCTTCGAAATTGACGGTCGTGGTCGCATCGTTGAGGTCGACGCTGGAGATGACCCGTCCCAGGCCATCATAGACGTAACTCTCGCCTTGCGATTGACCGTTGACGATCCGGCTGAGCAGATTGCCGGATTGATCGTAAGTATAGTTGATCTGGCTGTATTCCGATGACCAGGTCCGGCCATTGCCCGAGGAATCGTCGGAGGTGTAGGTCGTCATGCTGGAGATATTGCCGCGAAAATCGTAGGATGTGTCGCTCCTTTCGACGGTGGACATATCGGCGAGGGAACTGACCCAGCTTTCCAGATCCGATTCCTCCGGCAGATCGGACGGCGAATAGGCGGAGGTCGAGAATCCATCCGAGGTATAGATCAGCGTGCTGATCACCTGGCCGGAAGAATTATATCGGTATTCGGTCACGCGCCCTTCGGGGCTGACGGTGAACCGCAGGTTCCCATTCGTATCATAGGTGTTGTAGCTCGTCTCGGCAGCGCCATCGGTCCCGCCTTCGATCGAACCATATTGGGTCTGCGCCACGATCTCGTTGGCGGCGTTGTAGACGTAACTGGTGGTGTTGCCGAGCAGGTCGGTCTTTGTCAGGACATTGCCTTGAGTGTCGTAGCTATAGTTGGTGCCGCTAATAGGATCGTCGGTGGTCTGGTTTGCAGCACCATCGAATACCATCGCGGAAAGCAGATTGCCGCTGGTGTCATAAGTGAATGCCGTGATCTGGGCATCGCCGCCAGATACGGCGGGCGGCGCGGTAATCTGCGTCAAATTGCCATCGGAATCGTAGGCCAGCGTCGTCACATTGCCTTGCGCGTCGGTAACCTCGGTGGCGCCCGTTTCGTATGTCAATTCCGTGGTTTGCGAAACGCCGGAACTCAGTTGCTGAGTCCATGAGGTGATCCGGTCGTCGTCGTCATACGTGAAGCTGACCTGCGAACCATCGGTTTGCGTGATCGACGAAATCAGGCTGGAGGAACCGACATAGGCGTAGCCCGTCGTGTAGACATTGCCATCGGCGATACTGTTGTCATCGGGGGAAAGATCGACGGTGACCTGGGTCAGGCGATTGTCGTCATCATAGCTATAGTAAGTGCGGGTGAGGCTTGAGCCGTCAGCGGTATGGGTGACCAACTCGCTGAGATTGCTGCTCGAATAGACTAGCGAAATATACTCGCCATCAGCGGTGGTAACCTGGGTAATCAGATTGCCGGTGTAGCTGTAAGTCAGGCTGTTATCGTCGCGATCGGTGCGTGATACGACCTGATAAGGACCGCCGTCGGTAAGCTGGTCGTACAGCTCGGTGATTCCGGTCGAGCCCTCGTGCCAGGTCCATGCCGAACCCAAGGAGTCGAAGGTCAAACTGTCATCCGCGCCCGAGCTTTCCTTCGCCGTATAAGCGCCGGTCGATCCATCGGCATTGGTGAAGCCGGCATTCCAGGTGTAAGTGACGATGCTCCCGTCCCAGCCGAGGCGCTGTATAGTAGACCCTACAGTATCAAGCGTACCGGTGAGGTTGAGAACCTGTGCGCCTTGGATCTGCCAACCATTATTGGTGTTGCCGCCATCGAGCAGGCCGAGCGAATTATAGGTCGAATTGATCGTGGCATTGAGGCCGGTGCCGATCAGCATCTGATCGGTGTTCGACACAATCAGGTTGCCAGTCTCCGCGTTGACGGTGACGTTTTCTCCAGCTTGGCCCTGCGCCGCAGTACCTAGCGTGCCTCCAGCGCCCAGTAGCAACGCGGATGTCCGCTCAACACCCAGACCTGCACCAGTGATCACTTGAACCATTGTCACACCTCGGTTTTGTGGGCGTGACTCACATCGAGTTCGTCTGCCCCGTCCCGGCAATCAAGGCGCTCAAAGGAAGGGGTTCCAATCGATCCCCAACTCAAGGTCTTGCTTGCTTAGAATGACAGTCTGAGGGTTCGCGGCTCAGTTTAGTGGAAATGCGTTTCGCCCGGCAAGGCGTGCTAATCCAGCGACGAAACGAGTGCAGCGAAATGAACTGCAAATCTCATTTTGGGCTGAGCTTGCAGGCGATATTGTCGCTTTGTTTGGCGCAATGCCGCTCTTGTTTTTAGGAAGTCAGGGGCCACATCGCCCCCATGACCAAGCTCTCCTTTCTCGATCTCGTCCCTATCCTCGAAGGCGGTACGATCGGAACCGCGCTGGCCAATGCCCGCGACATCGCCGCGCATTGCGAGGCGCTGGGGTTCGAGCGCTATTGGGTGGCGGAGCATCATGGCATGCCGGGGGTGGGCGCGGCGGCAACCAGCGTGGTGCTCGCCCATATCGGCGCGGCGACGCGGACCATGCGGATCGGGGCGGGCGGGATCATGCTGCCCAATCACGCGCCTTTGCAGATCGCCGAGCAGTTCGGCACGCTCGATGCGCTCTATCCGGGCCGGGTCGATCTTGGGCTGGGACGGGCGCCGGGCTCGGACGGGCGCGTCGCTTATGCGTTGCGGCGCACGCTCAATAGTTCGCCGGACAATTTCGTGCAGGATGTGCTGGAATTGCAGGGCTATTTTGGCGGCAGCGATCGGGCCGGGTTCACCGCCGTACCCGGTGCGGGTGCGGATGTAGGTTTGTGGATTCTGGGTTCGAGCACCTTTGGCGCGCAAGTCGCGGCCGCGCTCGGGCTGCCTTTCGGCTTTGCCTCGCATTTCGCGCCGCAGATGATGGATCAGGCGCTGGCGATCTATCGCGCGCAGTTTCGGCCCTCGGCGGTGCTGGCGCGGCCGCATGCGATGGTCGGCTTCAATGTCTTTGCGGCGGATAGCGATGACGAAGCGCGGCTGCTGGCGACCTCGATGCAGCAGGCCTTTGTCGCGCTGCGGACCGGCGCTGTCGGCGGTGGCTTTCGTCCGCCGGTGCCGGGCTATTACGAGAGCCTGCCCGCGCCGGTGCAACAGATGCTCGATGAGACGATGACTTGCGCTGCCATCGGCACGCGCGAGGTGGTGGCTGAGCGGTTAGGTGCGATCATCGCGCGGACGCAGGCGGATGAGGTGATCGTGACCGGCCAGATTTACGACCATATCGCGCGCAAGCGGAGCATCGCCATTGCGGTGGAAGCTATGGCGCTGGTGGGGGCAGAAACGGTATCAGGCTGACCTTGACTCCGTCCGTGCTGAGCTTGTCGAAGCACTGTCCTTCTTCGTTCCCGCAACGGTAGAAAAGAAAAGCAGTCCTTCGACGAGCTCAGGACGGACGGGGAGGGGACACGCTTGTTATAATTACGCTGGTATGAGGCGCTCCACCAACGCGATCGCCGCGGTAATCGCGGCATCGCGGTCCAAATCCGAGGTTTCCAGTAACGCTGCGTCGGGCGCCGCCACCAATGGCGCATCGGCGCGGTTGCGGTCACGGGCATCGCGCGCGGCAAGATCGGCTTCGATATCCACCAACGAGACGGCACGCCCGGCATTCTGCATTTCCAGAAAACGCCGCAAGGCTCGGGCAGGCACACTGGCGGTGATGAACAGCTTGGCCTCGGCTTCCGGCGCGATCACCGTGCCGATATCGCGGCCATCGAGCACCGCGCCGCCAGGCTGGAGCGCGAAGGCGCGTTGACGATCGTACAGCGCACTGCGGACCGCCGGATGAATGGAAACGCGGCTGGCCAAGCCACCGCTGGCCTCGCTGCGCAATTCGGGCTCGGCGAGCAGCGCATCGGCAAAGGCGCAACCGGCCAGCGCATCTTCGGGGCTGTCGGGATCGCCTCCATTCAACGCCACTTGGCGACCGACGGCGCGGTACAGCAACCCCGTATCCAGGTGGGGGAGCCGGTAATGCGCGGCCAGCGCTTGTGCTATGGTGCCCTTGCCCGAGGCGGTGGGGCCATCGACGGCGATGATCATCGAGAATTCGGACCTGTGTTTCGCGCCGCCTTGATCAACCCCCAGATCGCGATGGCGGCCCAGAAGCCCTCCAGAACCAGCGAGGCTGGGTTGGTATTGACCAGCAGCGACACCGTCAGCAGCGCCGCGCCCGCCAGGTTGACGCCATGCTGGATCAAGGGATTGGGGGCCTTGTGGCCGGTGATATAGGCATAAGCGCCGATGATGCAGGCCATGCCGGCAAACCCGGCGATATTGGCGGCCAGCGGCGGAATGGCGACGATCATTCTGCCGGGCTCAAGCTGTCCAACATCGCCTGGAAGTTCGGAAAACTGGTGGCGATCGGGCTAGTGTCGTCCACATCGACTCCAGCGCGACTGGCGAGACCGGCTATCGCCATGCTCATGGCGATGCGGTGATCGAGATGCGTGGCGATGGGGGCATTGGCACCGCCGGGCAGAGGATCGCCGCCGGTGCCATCGATGATGAGCCCGTCCGGGGTTTCGGTCACGCGCGCGCCCACGGCTTTGAGCGCGGTGGCCATCACCGCCAGTCGGTCCGATTCCTTGACACGCAGCTCGTCGAGGCCGCTGGTGATGGTGCGACCCTGGGCCAGCGCGGCGGCGACGAACAGGACCGGGAATTCATCGATCATGCTGGGCGCCACCGCCGGATCGACATCGATCCCGGTAAGAGCGGAATGCCGCACATGCAGATCGGCTACCGGCTCGCCGCCCACTTCGCGCGGGTTCATCGACTCGATCGCGCCGCCCATCGCTCGCAGCACCTCGACCAATCCGGCGCGGGTGGGGTTAAGGCCGACGTTCTCGATGATAACGTCGCTGCCCGGCACCAGCAGTGCGGCGACGATGAAGAAGGCAGCAGACGACGGATCGCCGGGGACATCGATGATCTGCGGGCGCAGTTCGGCCTCGCCGCGAATGCGGATGATGCGAGTGCCGTCCGATTCGTGTTCGACCGTGAGTTCGGCGCCGAAGCCGGCCAGCATGCGTTCGGAATGATCGCGGGTGGGCACCGGCTCGATCACCGTGGTGATACCGGCCGTGTTCAACCCCGCCAGCAACACCGCGCTTTTGACTTGCGCCGAGGCCACCGGCAGTCGGTAAGTGATCGGCACCGAAGGCGCGGCACCGCGCAGCATCAGCGGCAGTCGACCACCGGGCGAGGCGGTGATATCGGCGCCCATC
The DNA here is from genome assembly GCA_026225215.1 of Sphingomonas palustris. Classification (GTDB taxonomy): domain Bacteria; phylum Pseudomonadota; class Alphaproteobacteria; order Sphingomonadales; family Sphingomonadaceae; genus Novosphingobium; species Novosphingobium palustris. The sequence continues at coordinate 5,753 of JAMFSI010000154.1, forward strand.
TCGGACAGCGGCTCGATCACCCGGCCCATGGGGCGCTTCGACAGGCTGGCGTCGCCGGTGAAAGTCGCGGTGATGGCGTGACTGGCGATCCATCCCATCAGCAGCCGGGTCGAGGTGCCCGAATTGCCCATGTCCAGCGCCGACTGCGGTTGCAGCAAGGCGCCGACGCCCACGCCATGCACGCGCCATTCGCCATTCTGGCTGCGCTCGATGTCGGCGCCCATCGCCCGCATCGCTGCCGCTGTGGCCATGACGTCTTCGCCTTCGAGCAGGCCGGAAATGCGGCTCTCGCCCACAGCCAAGGCCGACAACATCAGCGCACGGTGGCTGATCGATTTGTCGCCGGGCACGCGGATGGTGCCGGCGAGCGGCCCGGTGGGCAAGAACCGACGTGGCCGCTTGGTGGTATCGGGGTGAGATGGATCAGACGTTGACACGAAAAGGCGGCGCTTTCATCGGAGCAGAGGGTCGGCGGATGCGCGCGGCTTTTGACAGCGCTCTTGCGCTATGGCAAGGCGCGCCGCTCCGCGTCTGGCGCAAGCCGCAGCCGTTTCATATATTGCAATTCGGCGCACCGCGTGACGGTGCGTCTCAGCGAGGAATTACCATGGTCAAGCCTGAATGGGGCGCCAAGCACGGCTGCCCGAAATGCGGCACCCGCTTTTACGATCTCGGCAAGAGCGATCCGATCACTTGCATCGAATGCGGCTATGTCTGGAATGCCGATCCGGTGCTGAAGTCGAAGCAGCCGATCCCTTATGAAGAAGTCCAGAAGGCTAAGGTTGTCGAAGTGGTCGATGGCGATCTCGCTGAAGAGGATATCGACATCGACGATGACGGCGATTCGCCCGACAATGATGTCGATCTCGGCGGCGACGAAGATCTCGGCGTGCCCGGCCACGATGATGGCGATGCCCACGAGATGTGATTTGTTACGCGCGCTTCGCCGTGGTTTCTGGCGACGAAGCGTGCAAATTCCCCTCTTGCCAAGCCGGAATCGCGCTACTAGAGGGCGTTCCTCCCGCGATAGCGGGGAAGAGGCTGGCTCGCGAGGGCTGGCTTCATGAATGGCACGGGGCCTTAGCTCAGCTGGGAGAGCGCCTGCATGGCATGCAGGAGGTCAGCGGTTCGATCCCGCTAGGCTCCACCATTCATACTATTGGTTTCGCCTGATGGCGGCGCGCTGGCTGACGAGGTTTCGTCCGCCGGCGTTTTTGCCTTGGCGTTTTGGTGCTACACTGGTCGGCGAGGTTTCGCTCATCGGTGTTTTCGGTGCGACTTGGCGTGACGGAGTTGAATGATCATGTTCGATAGTCTGTCTGACCGGCTCGGCGGCGTCTTCGACAAGCTGCGTGGGCGGGGTGCGCTGCAGGAGCAGGACGTCCGCGACGCCATGCGCGAAGTGCGCGTGGCCTTGCTGGAGGCCGACGTCGCCCTGCCGGTCGTGCGCCGCTTCATCGATCAGGTGACCGAGCTGGCGGTCGGCCAGAGCGTGCTGAAATCGGTGACGCCGGGCCAGCAGGTGGTCAAGATCGTCAATGATGCGCTGGTCGAGATGCTCGGCGGTGCCGAGACGGTCGGCCTCGATCTCGCCGCGACGCCGCCGGTGGTGATCATGATGGTCGGCCTGCAAGGCTCGGGCAAGACCACGACGACTGCCAAGCTCGGCAAGCTGCTTAAGGAGCAGCAGGGCAAGAAAGTGATGATGGCGTCGCTCGACGTAAATCGTCCCGCCGCGCAGGAACAATTGAAGGTGCTGGGCGAGCAGGTCGGCGTCGCCACCCTGCCGATCATCGCCGGACAAACCCCTACCGACATCGCTGCGCGCGCGCTGCACTCCGCCAAATTGCAGGCAGTGGATGTGCTGCTGTTGGATACGGCGGGCCGTCTGCATGTCGATCAGCAGCTGATGGACGAGATGAAGGCAGTGGCCGCCATCGCCGATCCGCGCGAGGCGCTGCTGGTCGTCGATGCGCTGACCGGGCAGGACGCGGTCAATGTCGCGCAGAGCTTCTCCGGCCAGATCGCACTGACCGGTGTGGTGCTGACCCGGATGGATGGCGATGCGCGCGGCGGCGCGGCGCTGTCGATGCGCGCGGTCACCGGCAAGCCGATCAAATTCGCGGGCACCGGCGAAAAGCTCGACGCGATCGAGCCGTTCCATCCCGGGCGGGTCGCCGGGCGCATCCTCGGCATGGGCGATGTCGTCAGCCTCGTCGAAAAGGCGGCGGCAGCGGTCAATGCGGATGACGCCGAGCGGCTCGCCCAGCGTATGGCCAAGGGTCAGTTCGATATGAACGATCTGCGCGCGCAACTGCGCCAGATGCAGAGCATGGGCGGACTGGGGATGCTCGCGGGCATGATGCCCGGCATGAAGAAAGCCAAGGCGGCGATGGCGCAGTCGGGCATGGATGACCGGGTGCTGCTGCGCATGGATGCGATCATCGGCTCGATGACCCCCAAGGAACGCGCCAAACCCGATCTGCTCAATGCCAAGCGCAAGATCCGCGTCGCCAAGGGTTCGGGCACGCAAGTGCAGGACATCAACAAGCTCATCAAGATGCACCAGGAAATGGAGCGGGCGATGAAGCAGATCAAGAAGATGGGCGGGCTCAAGGGTCTGGCGGCGATGTTCGGCAAGGGCGGCATGGGCGCGGCGATGCCCGGTATCGGCGGCGACATGGGCATGGGCGGTGGCCCCGCTGGCCTGGGCGGGCTTAGTGGTGGCGGACTGCCCGGTCTAGGTGGTCCTGATCTTTCCAAGTTTTTGAAGAAATAATTCTAAATAATTGTATGAAAGGTAAAATCTAATGTCAGTAGCTATTCGTCTGTCGCGTGGTGGTTCCAAGAAGCGCCCCTATTACAAGGTTGTGGTTTCCAACAGCCGCAGCCCGCGCGACGGCAAGTATCTCGAGCAGGTCGGCACGTATAATCCGCTGCTGGCCAAGGACGACGTCGCCCGCGTGCGCCTGATCGAGGACCGCGTGCGTTACTGGATCGGCGTCGGCGCGCAGCCGACCGATCGCGTCGCTCGCATGCTCGACAAGGCCGGGATCAAGGAGCGCGCACCGACGAACAACCCGCAAGCCGGTGAGCCGGGCAAGAAGGCCAAGGAACGCGCTGAAGATAAGGCCTCGAAGCTCGCCGAAGCTGCTGAAGCCGCTGCCGCTGCTGCTGCCGCCCCGGTCGAGGAAGCCGCGCCTGAGGTCGAAGCTGCTCCTGAGGCGGAAGCTGCGCCCGAAGCTGCTGCTCCTGAAGCTGCCGCTGAAGAACAGGCCGAGGGCTGATTTCCTTGGCCGTGGACCGGCCCGTAACCCTGGCGGCGATTATCGGCGCCCATGGGATCGCGGGCGAGGTTCGCCTGAAACTGTTCGGGGAAGGCGTGGCGGCGCTCAAATGCTACCGCGCCTTCAACGATGGCAAGCTGACCGTGGAAAAGCTGCGCGATGACGGCAAGGGCGGGGCTATCGCTCGCTTTGCCGAAGTTGGTGATCGCAACGCTGCCGAAGCGCTGCGCGGCACCGCGCTCACCGTGTCCCGCAGCGAGCTGCCGCCGCTGGCCGAGGGTGAATATTATTACGCCGATCTGATTGGCCTGCCCGCCGTGTCCAGCGACGGTCGGGCGTTGGGGCGATGTGTTGCAGTCGAGAATTACGGCGCCGGCGATGTGCTGGAAATCGAAGCTGCCGACGGCAAGCGCTTCATGGTGCCGATGCGGCTGGAGGCCGTGCCCGAGTGGGATGCGGTGCGGCTGGTGATTGACGCGGCTTATGTGGAACCATGAGTTTCGCTGCCACCATCCTGACACTTTATCCCGAGATGTTCCCTGGGCCATTGGGTATAAGCCTCGCCGGGCGGGCACTGGCCGACGGGATATGGTCGCTCGATTGCGTGCAAATCCGAGATTTCGCCACCGACCGCCATCGCAGTGTCGATGATACGCCTGCTGGTGGCGGCGCTGGGATGGTGCTGCGTGCTGATGTGCTGGCGGCGGCGGTGGATCACGCGGTAGCCCAATTCCGCCCCGGCACGGGGAGGGGGACCCGCGAAGCTGGTGGTGGGGGCCCACGTCTCCGAGAACCTCGACTTGGCGGAGAGGCGGGCCCCCTCCACCATCCTGCGGATGGTCCCCCTCCCCGTGCCGGGGAGGAACTAAGCGTCCCCATCCTGGCCATGACCCCTCGCGGAAAACCTATTACCCAAGCGCGCATCCGCGAACTCGCATCCGGTCCTGGCGTCATCATCCTGTGCGGTCGCTTCGAGGGTTTTGACGAGCGAATCTTCGCCGCGCGCGACATCGAAGAGGTGTCGGTCGGCGATATCGTGCTGTCCGGCGGCGAGCCGGCGGCATTGATGGTGCTCGACGCTTGCATTCGCCTGCTTCCCGGCGTAATGGGCGCGACCTTGAGCGGGGTGGAGGAGTCGTTTGACGACGATCTTCTCGAATACCCTCAATATACCCGACCCGCTTTGTGGGAAGGGCGCGAGATCCCTGAAGTGCTGCGATCGGGGGATCATGCGAAGATCGCGGCCTGGCGCAAGCTGATGGCAGAAGATCATACACGGTTACGCAGGCCGGACCTTTGGGAGCGTCATGTCGGCGCTCGGGGCCAGCCTGCCTCTGGCGCGCGGCAAAAACAGAAGGACCAGGGCACATGAACCTGATTCAGCAGATCGAAGCCGAGGAAATCGCCAAGGCGGCGAAAGATATTCCTGAATTCCGTCCGGGCGACACCGTTCGCGTCGGCGTGAAGGTGGTCGAAGGCGAACGCAGCCGTGTGCAGGCCTATGAAGGTGTGTGCATTGCTCGTGCGAACAAGGGCTTCGGCTCGAACTTCACCGTGCGCAAGATGAGCTTCGGTGAAGGTGTGGAGCGCGTATTCCCGCTCTATTCGCCGAACATCGATAGCATTACCGTGGTTCGTCGCGGTGTCGTGCGTCGCGCCAAGCTCTACTACCTGCGCGGCCGCACCGGCAAACGCGCTCGTATTGCCGAGCGCCGCGATCCGCGCACCAACCAGGGCGGCTGACCGCTTCCACGAGACAAAATTCGTGAAAGGGCGTCCTGGCAAAAGTGCCGGGGCGCCCTTTTTGGTGTGGATTTTGTTTCCTTCCTTCCGTCTGTGCTGAGCTTGTCGAAGCAGTGCCTTTCTTCAACGAGCGAGCAAAGAAGGATACTCCCCTGCGGCAGGCTCAGGATAGACGAGGTGGGGGTGAATGGCTTGCGATCGCCGCTGATCGGTGAGGTTTTTTGGAGTAGCCGACTTGTCATGCAGATCATCAGAACATGCATGCTGGCATTTGCCTTGGTCAGCGTCAGTGCGCCTGCGTTTGCGGGGAATGCAGCAGTGACTTCACAACTTACCTTCGAGCGCGTCTTTGCCAGCCCAGCTCTCAATGGCCCGGCGCCGCGCGGGGTCAAGCTCTCGCCCGATGGCCGCTGGCTGACGCTGCTGCGTAACCGCGCCGAAGATCGCCAGCGGTATGACCTCTGGGGTTATGAGCGCGCCACCGGGCAATGGCGGATGCTGGTCGACTCGCTCAAACTGTCTTCGGGGCAGGCGCTGTCCGAGGCCGAGAAGATGCAGCGCGAGCGGCTGCGAATCGGTGACCTCAAGGGTATCGTCAGCTATGACTGGAGCGCTGACGGCAAGGCGCTGCTGGTGCCGCTCGATGGTGAGCTTTACCTCGCCGGGCTCGATGGCACCATCACCCATATCGCCGGGGTTGGCGCCAATCCACTGAACGCGCGGCTGAGCGAGAAGGGGCGTTACCTCTCGTTCGTGCGCGACCGGCGGCTGTGGGTAGCGCCGATTGCCGGTGGTCAACCGCAGGCGATCACGCCGCAGGAAAGGGCCGATACCGTCCATTGGGGCGAGGCTGAGTTCGTCGCGCAAGAGGAAATGGCGCGGTTCGACGGGGCGTGGTGGGCGCCGGATGACAGTCGCATTGCGGTCGAACGCTTCGATGAGGCTAAGGTCGCGGTGGTGACGCGCGCGGCGATCGGCGCCAGCGGCACGACGACCTTTGAGCAGCGCTATCCGTTGGCGGGCACCGGCAATGCCGAGGTTAGCCTATGGGTGATGCGGCCCGATGGTAGTGGGCGCGTGCAGGTCGATCTCGGGCCTGACCCGGATATCTACCTTGCCCGCGTCGATTGGGCGAAGGATGGCAAGACACTGTTCGTCCAGCGCGAGAACCGGGTGCAGACCCGGCTCGATATGCTGGCGGTCGATCCGGCGAGTGGTGCGGCGCGCGTGCTGTTCAGCGAGGAGGCCGCGCCGAAGAGCTGGATCAATCTGACCGACGACTATCGCTTCCTCAAGGACGGTAGCTTGATCTGGTGGTCCGAACGCGATGGCTTCGGGCATCTCTATCATTTCGTTGGAGGCCATTGGCGCCAGTTGACCCGCGGGCCGTGGATGGTGACATCATTGGTCGGCGTCGATGAGGCGCAGGGCCGGGTGTTTTTTACCGGCACCAAGGACGATGTGCTGGCGCCGCAAGTCTATGCGCTTGATCTCGTGCAGCCTGAGCAGATTACCCGGCTGACCGAGCCCGGCTGGGTCAATGGTGCAAGCATGGACAAGAGCGGGCATACGCTGGTCATCAGCCGCTCGGCCGAGGCGCAGCCGCCGCAGTCCTATCTTGCTGACGAGACCGGCAAGCGGCTGGCCTGGGTCGAGGAAAACCGCGTAGAGGGGGCGCACCCCTACGCGCCATATCTCGCCGCGCACCGTGCTCCACAATTCGGTACGATCACCGCAGCCGACGGCTCGCTGCTGCATTGGCGGATGATCACCCCTCTCATGCAGTCCCGCAAGCGCTATCCGGTCTTCTTCTCGCATTACGGCGGCCCGCATGCGCAGACCGTGTCGCGCGGTTGGACCGGGGCATTGGCGCAGGCGGTCGTGGCGCAGGGCTATATCTGGTTCGAGCTGGACAACCGCGGCAGCGCCAATCGCGGCGTCGCCTTCGAAAGCCAGATCTGGCACGCGATGGGCTCGGTCGAGGTTGCGGATCAACTGGCTGGGGCGGCTTATCTCAAGACGCTGGCCTTCGTCGATCCGGGCAAGATCGCTACCTATGGCTGGTCCTATGGCGGTTATATGACGCTGAAGCTGCTTGAGGCGGAGCCGGGCGCATTCGCAGCCGGGATTGCCGGCGCACCGGTGACCAAGTGGGAGCTATACGACACCCATTATACCGAACGCTATCTAGGCGATCCGCGCGAAGTGCCGCAAGTCTACGCGGCGTCGGATGCGCTGGAACAGGCCACGAAGATCAGCGATCCGCTGCTGCTGATCCACGGCATGTCCGATGATAACGTCGTGTTCGACAATAGTTCGGAGCTTATCGCGCGGTTGCAGGGGGAGGCGGTGCCGTTCGAGATGATGCTGTACCCTGGTTACACCCACAGCGTCACGGGGCCGAAAATCGGCAAGCATTTGTGGGAGACGATTTTCGCCTTCCTGCGCCGCCATGGAGTGACGCCGCCGGAATAAACTCTCCGTTCATACTGAGTTTGTCGAAGCACTGCCTTTCTTCTCAACAGGAGTTGGAAAAGAAGGACAGTCCTTCGACAAGCTCAGGATGGGCGGAGGTGTATCAGTTCATTCAACCTTGCGCCTGACGTGCGGCGCGCTAACGACAGCGCTCGGGTTTTGGCCTGGCGCCAATGGAGAAGTATAATGGGTTATCGGGTGGTCGTGGTCGGTGCGACCGGGAATGTCGGCCGGGAAATGCTCAACATCCTGGCCGAGCGGGAATTTCCCTGCGACGAGATCGCCGCAGTGGCATCGCCGCGTTCGACCGGCACCGAGATCGAATACGGCGATACCGGCCGTATCCTCAAGGTGAAGAACATCGAGCATTTCGATTTCACCGGCTGGGATATCGCGCTGTTCGCCGCCGGTTCCGGGGCCGCGCAGACTTATGCGCCCAAGGCGGCGTCGCAGGGCTGCGTGGTGATCGACAATTCGTCGCATTACCGCATGGACCCCGACGTGCCACTGATCGTGCCCGAGGTGAACGCGGACGCGATCGATGGTTACAAGCGCAAGAACATCATCGCTAACCCCAATTGCTCGACCGCGCAGCTGGTCGTCGTGTTGAAGCCATTGCACGATGCGGCCAAGATCAAGCGGGTCGTCGTTTCGACCTACCAGTCGACCAGCGGCGCCGGCAAGGCGGGCATGGACGAGTTGTTCGAGCAGACCCGCAGCGTGTTCATGCCGATTGGCGAGATGAACCCGCCGAGCAAGTTCACCAAGCAGATCGCCTTCAACGTCATCCCCCATATCGATGTCTTCCTCGACGATGGTTACACCAAGGAAGAATGGAAGATGGTGGTCGAGACCAAGAAGATCCTCGATCCGAAGATCAAGCTCACCGCAACCTGCGTGCGCGTGCCGGTGTTCATCGGCCATTCCGAGGCGGTGAATATCGAGTTCGAAAATGAGATCTCGGCGCAGGAAGCCCAGGACATCCTGCGCGAAGCGCCGGGGATCATGCTGATCGATAAGCGCGAAGACGGCGGCTACGCCACCCCGATCGAATGCGCCGGCGAAAGCGCCACTTACGTCAGCCGCGTCCGCGAAGACCCCACCGTGGACAACGGCCTGGTGCTGTGGTGCGTGTCGGATAACCTCCGCAAGGGCGCCGCGTTGAATGCGGTGCAGATCGCGGAACTGCTGGGGCGGCGGCATTTGCAGAAGGGATAAGAAATTGGGGTTTTTTGTGGGGCGATCGCCCTATGCATTTCGGCCAGATCCTAAGGGTCTGGCCGAAACTCAAGTTGCGATGCCCATAGTCGATGCAACTTCGTGAAGCCGTTTGTCGCGGGTCCATAATGTAGCGTCAGTCAGCCGCACCGAGGCCAGCAGATGCGCATCGACATAACCGATCCCGCGCCCGAACAGCGCATGCCGGGCAATAAATCCGAGAACCTCGTCATCATCGGCAAGCTGAGCTTTGGGCAGATCGCGCAATGCTTCGATAATGGTATCGCGCTGACGCAGGCTGCCCAGTGCCAATTCGCCGATCACGTAGGGATGGCACAGCACTTGTCCACCATTCAGCAGTTCGGAGAGCCTGGCATCGGTACGGCGCAAATGGTCGATCCACACCGAGCTATCGACAAGGATCAAGCCTGATCGCTTTCTGTGCGGCGGCGCGGGGTGAGGGCGGCATCCGGTTCGCTGCCACCAAGGCGAGCGAGGCGGCGCGCACTTTCGCGTTCGATCAAGGCGGTCAGTGCTTCGCGAACAAGCGAAGATTTTTCCTTGAGGCCGGTGAAGGCCTGGGCTTTGGCGACGAGATCATCGTCGAGGGCAAGTGTAGTACGCAAAGCTGCTCTCCATGTTCGGCACGAAATTAGCATCGAATGATGTCTATTACAATGCCAGAACCTACCCCCTCGCTTCCAGCTCCCCCAGCTTAACCTCGATCGCCCGCCACAACCGATCGAGCGCGTGCGCGCCCTCCGCGTGCCGGGCGAAGGTACCTACGGGCGCGCGCTGGACGGCGCTTTGTTCGATCGCGCTCGAATAGGGGATCACCGGGTAGGCCGCCATGGCGCCGGCACGGGCTTCGCGGTGAGCCTTGCGGCGCGAATCATACATCGACAGTACCGGCAGGATCGGCGGATGGCGGCGGTGGTGGCGAGTAAGGTCGGCGCGTAGCAGGTCGAGCGCGCGTGCCGACAAAGGCGACGGTGGCAGCGGCACGATCAGCACGTCGGCGCCGGCGATGATCTGCTCGGTTACCTCGTTCTGGCCAGCGGGCGCGTCGATGATGATCCGCTCGAAATCGCGCTGCAGTTCTTCGGTCAGGCGAGCCAGCCGCTTGCGCCGGCCGATCCGGGCGAGATGCAGCGGCAGCGTCCGCAGGCTGGCGTCGGCGCCGATCACGCCGAGCCGGTCGAAGCGGGTGGGGGTGGCGAGCTGCCCCGGCGGGGTATCGCGTTGAAAGGCGGCGAGGGCGCGCGGGCGCTCGTCTTCGTCGAGGCCCATCAGATAGCTGGCGCCGCCTTGCACATCGAGATCCCACAGCAGCGTCCGTCGCCCGCCCGGTACCGCGCAGCGCCACGCCAGATCTACCGCGAGCGTCGATTTGCCAACGCCGCCTTTCGGGCTGTAAACGGCGATGACGCTCATGTCGTTGCTCTCGCTGGGCCGGTGCGGAATTCCGCTCCGTTTGAGCGGCCAATCCGCACAAGGCAACCGCCGTTTCCGGGCTGTCCCGCTTTGGCATAGGCAAAGCGTGCGCTCGCAACACGCACGTCATAAATTCAGGCTCAAAGGCATATATGAGCCTGCCCGAGCGACCACTGACTATCTGCGATCTGACCCAGAGCTATGCGCCTTACGGCGGTGGCGGGGTTTCCTGCTATCTGCGCGAGAAGCGCAGGCATATTCTGGCGCGAACCGACCACACTTTGATCCAGATCGTGCCGGGGCCGGAAGACCGGGTCATCCGCAATGGCCGCCATATCTGGGTGGAAGTCGCGGCCGGGCAAGTGCAGGGTAGCCCCAACTATCGCTTCATCCTGCGCACGCACGCGGTGCGCGCGGTGTTGGAGGAATTCCAGCCCGATATCATCGAATCGTTATGCCCCTGGGTGTTGCCGTGGACCGCGATCAATTACCGGCGCGCGCATCCGCATACCGCGCTGGTGGCGGGCTATCATACCGATTTCCCCAATACCCACGTCCACCGCGTCGGCACGCATCTGTTCGGCGACACCGTCGGCGACTGGCTGCGGCAGATCAGCATCAATTATGCCGAGATCACCTATCGCAATTTCGATCGGGTTTATGCGCTCGACGCGGCCACAGAACGAGCCTTGCATGACGGCGGTGTCGAGCATGTCGATGTGCTCGATCTCGGTGTCGATGCCGATCTGTTCAACCCGGTGCGCCGCGATCGCGAAAGCTGGCAAGCCTTGGGGCTGCCGACAAAGGGGCCGGTACTGATCTACGCGGGCCGGATCGACACCGAGCGGAGCGCGCATCGGCTGGTCGAGATGTTTCGCCAACTGCCGGACGATCTCGGCGCTTCGCTGGTCATGCTGGGTCACGGCAAGCTGCGAGACGCGCTGATCGCCGAAACCGCTGGCATGCGCGTGCGTCTGCCGGGGTTCATCGAGGATCGCGCGCAACTGGCCGTCGCGCTGGCGTCCGCCGACATTTATGTTTCGGCGATGGCGGCTGAGACCTTCGGTCTGTCAGTGGTGGAAGCGCAGGCGAGCGGATTGCCGGTGGTCGGCGTGGCGTCGGGCTCGATGCCGGCGCGCGTGCCCGCCGGTTTGGGCCTGCTGGGCCCCGTGGATGACATGGCCGCGATGGCGGATAATGTGCAGACAATATGGCGGGGAGATTGCGCGACCATGGGCGGCGCGGCGCGGCTTTATGCGGCGAACCGCTATAGCTGGAACGATGTTTTCGATCGTCTGCTCGGTGAGGTTTATGCCAACGCCCTGGCGGCGACGCGGATGCGTGTCGAGACCACGCCGCGCTGGTTCGGTTGGCGGGTTGGCGCCACCGAACAACGACGGCGACGGGTATTGACTGCGGTGGAATGAAGCGAGGGGAGTGTGCCCGCCACCAGCTCTAAGTTTTTGTTATCGCATCGTTTAACGCGAAAAACCGGTACCCACTTTTTACCTGCGGTTGAACTACGTTTCGCACGATGCTCTAGCCCTCACCTGGCTTTGCTGAACCCGCGCCCGATCCTGACCGGCTCTTTGGGCGCGTTGAAGATCGCCCCGGCAGTGACATTGTTGCCGCGCATCACCAGGATGACCGAATCCCCCGCATCGATAATGAAGTGCTTGCCCGGACGCACAAACACCTGCCCGCCGGGTCGCTCGATCTGGACGATGAAGAAACCGCCACTGCCCCTGCGCTCGGCCTCGTCCACCGTTGCCCCGGCCAGCGCGCTGTTCTCCGGCACCGTCAGCGCCTCCAATTCGAGGCCCACTTCGACCAGCCCACGCTTCAGGTCGCGCATGCTCGGGGAAACGTCGAGAAGCTGCGCGGTCGAGGGGTAAAGGATCATTTCGGCGATATGTTCGGCACCGATATGCATCGGCATCACCACCTTGTCGGCGCCGGCATGGATGAGCTTGCGCTCGGTGGAGGGGATTTCGCCCCGGGCGATGATCTGTAGCGCCGGATTGAGGTTTCGCGCCGACAGGGTGATGAAGACGTTAGTGGCGTCATTGGGCAATACCGTGGCCAGCACTCGGGCGCGCTCGATGCCGGCCGCCAGCAGCGAGGCCTCCTCGGTGGCGTCGGCGGTCAGGCAGGCGTAGCCCGAAGCTTGCGCCGTGGCGAGCTTGGCGGCATCGCGCTCGACGATGACGAAGCCCTCGCGCGCTTCGGTCAACTCATGGGCAAGTTGTGCGCCGATCCGGCCATAGCCGCAAATGATGGTGTGGTTCGACAGTGCTTCGATCTGCGCTTTCATGCGATCTATCCCCAACAGGCTGCGAAGCTGCAAATGCGCGAGAAACTGGACCAGTGCGCCGGTCAACACGACCATTCCGGTGCAGCCCAGCAGGATCGTCGCCATCGTCAGGCCCCGCAGCCAGGACGTGTTGATCGGATGAACCTCGTTGAAGCCAACCGAGAAGATGGTCAGCATCACCATATAGGCCGCGTCGCCCAGGCTCCATCCCGACAGGACGAAGCCGATCACCGCCAGCAGGTAGATTGTGCAGACAAAGGCCGCCGCGCGGACAAGACCCTGCAACGGCGAGCCCAGCACGGCCCCGGCTGCATCTCCGGCCTTTTCCCAATCGTGCGCCGTAGTCTGGCCCTTTTGTTTAGTCCTACAAAATCAGCTTCGCTGATTTTGAAGTCGGTGCCGGCCCGCTCCCCCTGCCCACCCCCCCCGAGGGTACCATAAATGGGTGGTTGGGCAGGGGGAGCGGGCCGGCACCGACTATCCGAAACGAAGTTTCGGATCAGACAACCAATGCTGCGTTTGCGAAGATGTCGGGGAATGTGGCGGATGTCCAGCCCATCTGCTATCTGTTCAGCAGACTAATTCGGGAGGCACTTGCCATGCGCTATGACATCTCCGGTACCACCATGCAGACCGTGTCGATCGACCTCGCCCGCGGCGAAACTCTGTATAGCCAGACCGCGACCATGGCCTGGATGTCGGATAATATCCGCATGGATACGCATACCGGCGGTGGCCTGCTGGCCGGGCTGAAGCGGGCGTTTTCGGGCGGCGGGCTGTTCATCACCGAATTCACTGCCGAGGATAATGGCCATGTCGCCTTTGCGCCGCGCTTTCCGGGGCAGATCGTGCCGGTGGAACTGGCCGCCGGGCAGTCGATGATCTGCCGCAAGGAAACCTTCCTTTGTGCCGAGAAATCGGTGCATCTCGATATCTTTTTCCAGCAGCGGCTGGGCGCTGGCTTTTTCGCCGGCGAGGGTTTCATCATGCAGAAGGTGACCGGGCCGGGCACGGTGTTCCTCGACCTTTCGGGCGAGGTCGTGGAGAAGACTCTCGCGCCGGGTGAACGACTGCTGGTCCATGCCGGGCACATCGGCATGCAGGATCCGAGCGTCGGCATCGACATCCAGATGATGCGCGGCTTTCGCAATATCCTGTTCGGCGGGGAGGGGCTGTTCCTGGCAACGCTGACCGGACCGGGCCGCGTGTGGCTGCAATCGATGCCGATCATCAACCTGGCCGAGGAAGTCGCCCGCTACCTGCCGCAACCGCGCGGCGAGGGTGTTGGCGGCGGTAGCATGCTGGGCATGGGTGCGACAGGCGCGGCGGTTGGTGGTATTCTGGGTAGCCTGCTGGGCGATTGACACCCTGCCTAGCCCCTCCTGTTGGCCTGCGGCCGCCTGCGGCCCAGGGGAGGGGCAGCGAGACTTGGCGGCTCTGCCGCCTAGTCGCAGCGGGGTGGGGTCTCTCCTCTAGGCGCGACGTCGAGCCCAGACGAGAGGCCCCACCCGCAACCCCCTCCCCTAAAGAGGAGGGGGCTTTAAATGTCCCGATTGGTACAAGCGTAATGACCGAGCCGATGACTGAATTTTACGAAGGCAACGGCGGCGCGCAACTCGCCGTCCATCGTTTGGGCGCGGGCCGACCGGTGCTGCTGCTCCACGGCCTGTTCTCCAGCGCCGAAGTCAACTGGATCAAATTCGGCACCGCCGCGAAATTGGCGGCGACAGGTTTCGAGGCGATCATGCCCGATCTGCGCGCGCATGGCCAAAGCGCCGCGCCGCACGATCCCGATGCTTACCCCGCCGACGTGCTGGTGAAGGACGCGCTGGCCCTGGTCCGCGCGCTGGGGCTGGAGGATTACGACCTCGGCGGCTTTTCGCTGGGCGCACGCACGGCGGTGCGCGCGGTGCTCGCCGGCCTCACCCCGCGCCGGCTGGTGCTGGGCGGCATGGGCTTGTCGGGGCTGGCCGGATGGGCGCGGCGCAGCGGGCATTTCGTGGGTGCCATCGATCGCTTCGGCGCCATCGAACGCGGCGATCCCGCCTTTCTCGCTCAGGCGTTCATGAAAACGATGAAGATCGACCGCATCGCCGCGCGGCTGCTGTTGCAATCGGTGGATGATACCTCCGCCGAGGCGCTGGGGGCGATTGTCATGCCGACGCTGGTGTTATGCGGGGCGGACGATCAGGACAATGGCTCTGCGCCCGAACTGGCCAAGGCGCTGCCCGACGCACACTATGTCGAGGTGCCGGGCAATCATATGAGTTCGGTGACCAAGCCCGAGTTTGGTGAGGCGATTACGGGATTTTTGCAGGATCGGGCGCGAGCGTCGTAGTTCAACCGCAGGTAAAAACCGGTGTCTGCTTTTACCTTCGATTGAACTAATTTTCGCACGACGCGCTAGTGGCGAGACGCGATCATTGGGCTGAGGGATCGTTCGCCGGGCTATCGGCGAGCCGCACGGTCCGATCGCGGATTGCTTGCTGCTGACGGCTGTCGATCTGCGCCAGCCCATCTGTAACGGCGGTGTCATAGCAAGCTTGTTCACTGCGGCTCATGATTATCCCGCCGCTCGATTGCGCCCCACAGATGTCCTTGGCGATGCGGTTCAGCTTGCGCTTGAGGCGAGCGACAGCGTCCGGTGAGGTGAAATCGGTCCCACTGATGACGAGCGCGCCATGAGGCAGGGCATCCCCGTCGGCAGCGAGCGCGGGCGCGGACAATGCGATGCTGCCGAAAACCAGGCCCGCAACGGCTGTGGTGCGAGCGATATGAAACAAACGGATCATGGTCGTCTCCTTTTTCGTTCGGGTTCAGATTTCGCGCCAGGATCGAAGGATCGAGACCCAACGACCTTCTTTCGACGCGAATCGCTATGTATCACTCGGTACTACTCTATGCAAGGTACCAGTTTATGATTGGTATAGGTCATGGACAGGTAGCTGGCACTGCAATGTTCCGCATGGCTGGTGGGGACTTTTTCGGGTCGCCTTGGGGCTTGGAGCTATTGCCGCCAGACTCTTCGCCGTTACCCGTTCGACAGCGCCGCAAACCCTCGCTAAAGCCCCGCCCATGAACGATACCGACCGCGATTTGCTGCCCGAGGGGCTTGAGGATCGGCTGCCGCCTGCGGCTGCCACCGCTGCCCGCATTACCCGTGCGATCATGGATGTGCTGGACAGTCACGGCTATGCCCCGGTGCAGCCGCCGGCGATCGAGTTCGAGCTGTCGCTGGCCAGCCGCATGGCCGGCATCCAGCCGCGCCGGATGTTTCGCTTTGTCGATCCGGCCAGTTTGCGCACCCTGGCGCTGCGTTCGGATATCACCCCGCAAGTCGGGCGCATCGCTGCGACCCGGCTGGCACAGGCGCCGCGTCCCTTGCGACTATGCTATGCCGGGCAGGTGCTGACGATCGAGGGCGCTGGGCTCGACCCGACGCGCGAACGTCTGCAATTGGGCGCCGAACTGATCGGCAATGATAGCGTCGCGGCGGCGGGCGAAGTGGTGGCGATCGCTATCGAATCGCTCCACGCCGCCGGCGCTACGGGGATTTCGGTCGATTTCACGCTGCCCGATCTGGTCGATGCACTGGCCGCAAAGGCGATGCCGCTGGCGCCAGATCAGATCGAGGCGGTGCGCCGTGAACTCGACGCCAAGGATGCCGGCGCCTTGGTCGAGGCGGGTGGCGAGGCTTATCTGCCGCTGCTTCACGCGACCGGGCCGTTCGACAGCGCGATCCAGCGGCTGGACGCGATCCTGGCGACCAATCCTGCCGCGGCCGAAGCGCTGGCCAGCCGCATTGCCGCCTTGCGCACCATCGCCGCACGAGTCGGCGGATCGGCGCGATTGACGCTGGACCCGTCCGAACGTCACGGCTTCGAATATCAGAGCTGGTTCGGCTTCATGATTTATGCCGAAGGTCAGCGCAGCGCCCTAGGACGTGGCGGTTCGTACCATATCCTGGGCTCGAATGGCGCCGCGGGCGAGCCGGCGATCGGTTTTTCGCTCTATCCCGATCCGCTGATCGAGACGATGTCGGTTAGCGAAGCCACCCGCGATACGCTGTTTTTGCCGCTGGGCCATGACGCCGAGATTGCTGCGCGGCTGCGTGTGATCGGCTGGCGCACGCTGGCGGCGCTATCTGCCGACGATGACGCCCAGGCGCTGGGTTGTACGCACCAGTTGGCGGGTAGCGAGGTTGTGGAGCTGTAACGCTTTACCGGGCAATTTCGCCTTCGGCTTGCCCTCCCTCTTGTAGTCTTCTACGTGCCCCGGCGGTTTCCCGAAAATAGCGAATGGAAGGGCCGGAATTTTGGCCAACGTCACCGTGATCGGCGCCCAGTGGGGCGATGAAGGCAAGGGCAAGATCGTCGACTGGCTCGCCAGCCGCGCGGATGCGGTGGTGCGCTTCCAGGGCGGCCACAATGCCGGGCATACGCTGGTTGTGGATAGCAAGGTCTACAAGCTGAGCCTGCTGCCTTCGGGCATCGTGCGCGGCACGCTGTCGATCATCGGCAATGGCGTGGTGCTCGACCCCTGGGCGCTGCAATCGGAAATCGCCAAGCTCGAATCGCAAGGCGTGACGATCACCACCGAAAACTTCGCCGTCGCCGACAATTGTCCGCTGATCCTGCCGATTCATCGCGAACTCGACGGACTGCGCGAAGCAGCGGCGGGCAGCGGCAAGATCGGCACCACCGGTCGCGGCATCGGCCCCGCTTATGAAGACAAGGTTGGCCGCCGCGCCATCCGCGTCTGCGATCTGGCGCATCTCGATCATCTGGACTCGCAACTCGATCGCCTCTGCGCGCATCACGACGCGCTCCGCGCAGGCTTTGGCGAGCCGCCGGTCGATCGCGCCGCGCTGGTCGCCGCGCTGAAGGAAATCGCCCCCTTCGTCCTGCAATTTGCGCAGCCGGTGTGGCGTCGGCTGAACAAGGTGAAGAAGGCCGGCGCGCGCATCCTGTTCGAAGGCGCACAGGGCGTGCTGCTCGATGTCGATCACGGCACGTATCCCTTCGTCACCAGTTCCAATACCGTCAGCGGCACGGCGGCGAGCGGTTCGGGCCTTGGCCCGTCAGCGACCGGCTTCGTGCTGGGCATCGTCAAGGCCTATACCACCCGCGTCGGCGCCGGTCCGTTCCCGACCGAGCTGGAAGACGCGGTCGGTCAAAGACTGGGCGAGCGCGGCCATGAATTCGGCACCGTCACCGGGCGCAAGCGCCGCTGCGGCTGGTTCGATGCGGTGCTTGTGCGGCAAAGCTGCGCCATTTCGGGCGTAACCGGGATCGCCTTGACCAAGGTCGATGTGCTCGACGGGCTCGACAAGGTGAAGATCTGCACTGGCTACCGGCTGGGTGGCAAGGTGCTCGATTATTTCCCCAGCCACGCCGCCGATCAAGCCGACGTCGAGCCGATCTACGAGGAAATGGACGGCTGGAGCGACACCACGGCGGGCGCGCGCAGCTGGGCCGACCTGCCGGCGCAGGCGATCAAATATATCCAGCGCGTGCAGGAGTTGATCGAATGCCCGGTGGCGCTGGTCTCGACCAGCCCGGAGCGCGAGGATACCATCCTGGTGCGCGATCCTTTCGCTGACTAGGGCGATGCGGCTGCTGGCGCTCGCTGTGCTGGGATCGCTGATCCCCTGGGCGGCCAGTTGCGATGCTCAAGGAGTGCCGGACGTCGATCAGATCGTCGTCTACAAATCCGCGCGCGAGCTGGTCCTGCTTTCCCATGGCCGCGCGGTCTATACGATCCGCGACATCCATCTTGGCCCGCAGCCCAGCGGCGCCAAGCATTTTCAGGGCGATGGCCGCACGCCCGAGGGTCATTACACCATCGACTTCGGCAATCCCGACAGCAGCTATCATCTGGCGCTGCATATCTCTTATCCTTCGGCTAATGATGTCGCTTATGCCGAGGCGCAGGGGCGGGCGCCGGGTGGCGACATCTTCATTCATGGCCAGCCCAACGATTGGCCGCATGCCAGCCCCGTGCCTGGCGACTGGACCGCAGGCTGCATCGCCTTGGCTAACAGCGATATCGAACTCGTCTGGCAATCGGTCGCCGATGGCACGCCGATCGATATCGAACCGTAGAATGCCTCCAAAATGGACCAATAGCTCCATTTTGATCATGAAGTGTTCCAAAAATAAATTGACATGATCATGGTATGTTCTCAAATTCCGGGAGCCCTTCCGGAGTCGAACTCATGTCCCAAGCGCAATTCGCCGCCTATGCCTCGCCGGGAGACTTTCCCTATGGCGCCTCGCAGGACGCTGCCGGGCTGAAGCTGTCGCTCTCGATATTCGCGAGCCGCGCGCATGTCCGCGACCAATTGCGCGAAGATGCCGAAGCTGCCGGGTTCCGCATTGCCGAGGCAGCGGATCTCACCGCTTTGCGCGATGAGGAGGCGATACCGCTGGGCGAAGTCGTGCTGCTGGACTGTCCCGAGGCGGATGGCGCGGTACTGGCGGCGCTCGCTCGGATCGATATGCGCGCGGCCCACGCCGGCGCGGCGCTGATCGTGTCAACCAGCATCCTTGCGCTGGACGATGTTTTTGGCTGCCTCGATCAGTCCGGGCCGCAGATCCTGGTCGACCCTAGCCGGGCCGAGCGCCTGATCGCGCTTGGCCAGGTGCTGGCGCGGCTACCCGGCCGCCGGGTGCGTGAATTGTCCGAAGAAGACCGGCTGCTGCTGTTGCGTCTGACCGAGCAGGTCAATCAGATTGCCGAACGGATCGAGCGCTTTGGCGGACCCAGCCAGCACCATGAGCCCGCCCTCCACCTCGCTTCTGGACTTTCCGGTGCCGATGGTTCGGCCGCTGTGCCGGGGGGGGCGGGCGGAGCATTTCGCTTCGTGCCACCATCCGGTTCGCCGCAGATTGTGGCCGCCAATCGTCTGGAACTGGCAAGCTCCCTGCCGTTGCCCGACCCACAACTGGTGCGGCGAATGATCCGTCAGCGCCAGATGCGCGCGCGGTTCTTCGACGGCGATCTCTTTTCTGATCCGGCGTGGGATATGCTGCTCGACTTGACCGCCGCACAAGCCGAGCATGCGCGGGTGTCGGTCACCAGCCTGTGCATCGCCTCGGGCGTTCCCCCGACCACGGCGTTGCGCTGGATCGGCCAGATGGTCGATACGGGGCTGTTTCAGCGCAACGAAGATGAATCCGATCGCCGCCGCGCCTTCATCACCCTGACTGACAAAGCCACCGCAGCCATGGCGGGTTTCTTCGCCGACCTCGGTAATATAGCGATAATCTGATCCGGGGCAATCCAGGCACGCACACGAAGAATTCTCGGCTTGCCGAAATTATGATCGGCGAGCGCCGGCGAACGAGAAAATGGTGGGCGGTGAGGGGCTCGAACCCCCGACCCTCTCGGTGTAAACGAGATGCTCTACCAACTGAGCTAACCGCCCGGTGCCGGATGGCGCCTTACCGGGATTTTGCGGCTGGTCAACCGCGGGATGTAAGGAGGTTTTGCTGCGGAACTGCTCAAGCATCGGGCGGCGAGCTTAGCCAAACTTGGATGAGGCAGGCGGACCGAACCTTGGTATGAGGAAGCGCCCGTAAGCAAAGCTGAAGGCGGTCACCGTCAGCGTTATAGAGGAAAAGCATGATATGACGCGCATGTTTGCCGCACTGGCTGGAATTTTGCTGGCAGCGATAGCGGGTATTGCTCCACTGTCGGCCCAGGAGCCGCCTCCGCCATCGCTCAAGCCTTACCACGTCGTTGGCCACATTGTGGGCAGTGATGGCGGCTGGGATTTCTCGGTACTGGATGCCGCCTCGGGCCGGCTGTATATTGCCCGAAATGACGCGGTCAGCGTCGCCGACGTCGCCAGCGGCGCTTTTACCGCTCGCCTCGCGTCAGGGCAACGGGGCCATCAGGTGCTGGTGCTCGACCAGGGCGGCACCGTGTTCGAAACCGATGGCGCGACCGGCCTTGCGCGATTCATCGATGCTCACACCGGTGCGGTGTTGGCGGCGGTGCCGGTAGGTGCCGATCCCGATGCCGCGCTGCTCGACCCCGCCACCGGACTGCTCGCGGTGATGAATGCCGGCGATGGCACGATCAGCCTGATCGATCCGGTCAAGCGGTCCAGCGTCGGCAAGATTACGGTCGGCGGCGGTCTGGAATACGTGGTGGCGGACGGTAAAGGTAACGCTTGGGTCAACATCGAGGATGGCAACGCCATCGCGCGCATCAATATCCCCCACCGCAAGCTGCTGAACCGGATCGTGCTGCCTGGATGCGAGGGGCCGACCGGCTTGGCGCTGGTTGCCGGAGGCGCCCGCTTGATCACGGCTTGCGCCAACAAAGTGGCGTTAGTGCTCGATGCTGGCAGTGGGGCAACCTTGGCGACGCTGCCGATCGGGGGAGGGCCCGACGCGGTGCTGGTCGACGAAGCGCGGGGTCTGGCTTTCGTGCCTTGCGGTGACAATGGTACGCTGGTCGAAGTGAGTATCGCCGACCCTGACCACATCGCCGTGATCGGTACGATCGCCACGCAAATCAGCGCGCGCCTCGGGTCGATCGATCCGCGCGACGGCAAGATCTACCTGCCGACTGCGCGCTTCGGGCCGCCTGCACCGGGCAAGAAGCACGGGGCGATGGTGCCCGGTAGTTTTTCCGTGCTGGTGCTTGCGCCTGGCGCATGAAGGGTTCTTGATTACGGGAAAGGCCGGGGCTCAGCCCCCGGCCTTTTAAATCGATGTAAGCCATTATTTAATTCATAATGATACACCAGAATATGTGCCTCAAAAAATATTTATGACGGTTTTATGATATAAAAATTACAGAAATATTACAAATGTCAAAGATATTCATATTACGCGGATTTATTATTACTGCGGATGCAGCGGAGTTTGGTCTTGTAATTCACTCAAGGAGGCCACAGAGATCCCCGAAATCGATCGCTATGTTTCGCTCAGGATGAGACGATGAAGTGTTTTAGCCAAATCGTCACCCTCGCCGCCGCCTTCGCTTCCTTGATCAGTGCTCCCGTCCAGGCGCAACCGCAGCAAGCGCAGGCGCGGGCATGGGTGGAAATGGCGCCGGATGGTGGCAGTATCGTCAGGGTGTTGACCCTGGCAGCGGATTGCCCGGTTGTGAGCGTCAATGGCCATGTTCAGCCCATGGCGCAACGGGCAGCGCCGACAGAGTTGGCGCCTCGCGTCAACAAGGCGCAGGTGGCAACCGGTTCGTCCTTTCCCGGCCTGGTCTGCGAACTGCCCTTGCCGAGAACGACCCACCGCGCAGAGTTGGCTGGGCGGTCATTGCCGCTGCCGGCTGCTCGGATCGATCGGATCGTGCTCATTGGCGATACCGGATGTCGGCTCAAGGCTGGAGATGATGCCTGGCAGGGTTGCAATGTTTCACGCCAATGGCCCTTCGCCGCGATCGCGGCAAAGGCTGCGGAATTGCGGCCCGACATGGTGCTGCATGTCGGTGATTATCTCTACCGGGAAAACCCCTGCCAGGCGGGCCATCCGGACTGCGCGGGTGTGGCCTGGGGTTATGGCGAGGCCGGTTGGCGCGCCGATTTCCTCGATCCGGCAGCGCCCTTGCTGGCGGCTGCACCCTGGACCTTCGTGCGCGGCAATCATGAGGAATGCGCGCGTGCGGGGCAGGGCTGGTGGCGCTTGCTCGATCCGCATCCGCTGCTCGCCGGGCGCGATTGCAATGACGCAGCCAACGATGTCGCCGGCAATCACACCGATCCCTATCCGGTGGATCTGGGCGATAATACGCGATTGATAGTGGCCGACCTGATGGGGCTTGCCTCGGGTAAGCCAGAGAATCCGGCGGTAGCGGCGCTAATGGCACAGGATCTGGCAGCTGTCGCCAGCTTGGTTGCGGGTGTGCCAGACAGCTTTCTGACGGCACACTATCCGTTCAATGCGGTGCTGTGGGACAAGCGGGGTACCTCGGCGATCGCGATCGGGAGCAAGCCGGTCAATGCTTACGTGCCACCGCTGCAACTGCCCAAACTACGCGCGATGCTCGCCGGGCATGTCCATCTGTTCCAATTTGCCCGCTTCGTCGATCGACCCACTCAGGTCATCACCGGCTTTTCCGGGACCGAAGAAGACCCGGCGCTCGGCCCCGCCACGATTGCCGAAGCTGTGGGCAAGCCCGGCAGCGATGCCATCCGGGCGCTGACGACGATCCCGAAACGTTTCGGCTACGCTTTGATGGAACGTCAGAAGCACGGTTGGCGCCTGACCGCCTTCGCCGCCGATGGCACGATCATGGGCCGGTTCGCACTTTAGGCATCAGCCCGGCGACCACTCGGCTCCGAGCAGGTCGAGCGTGTGCTCGTCCGGAACGCCGTAAAACACTTCGATCGCTTGCCTAAACTCAGGGTTCTGCGGGGCGGCGAGGGCGAACAGGGTCATTGAAGAGCAAAATTTCAAATCGTCGGGAGAGCCGAATATGGCGTGCGCCGATTTTCTGCGGTGATGCAGGACGATCCGAGTGAGTTCGATCAGACGCGAGCCGAGAACCGGATGGGCTACATATCGGCAGGCGCCGTCCAGCGATTCCACGCCATAAAACTTCGCGAGGCTGCTGTGGCCCAGTGCGCCCAGCTGCGGGAAGATGAACCACATCCAGTGGCTGGTCTTGGTGCCGGCGGAAAGCTCACTGAGGGCGCGCTCGAAAGCTGACTCCTGCGCTTTGAGGAAACGGGCAAAATCCATACTTACGAATACCGCAGTCAGGGAATCCGTTCCCGATCAAAATAGCTGGCAGCATCGCAACCAACGTGAAATGCTCTGCGCCAAGACAGGCGAGCGTTGGAATCGACTCGCCGCTGATCGGGAGTTGGAACGATGGCGACATCCGCTGAATATGATCTCGGCCAATATGCCTTTCCGCGCGGATGGTTTGCCGTGGCCAACAGTCGTGAGGTCGGGCGCAAGCCAGTCAATCTGCATTATTTCGGTCAGGAACTGGTGATCTATCGCGGCGAAAGCGGGCGCGTTGTGCTGCTCGACACCTGGTGTCCGCATATGGGCACCAAGCTCGGCAGTGGCGAGCATTCCGCCACCACCACCGATCCCGCCTTCATGGAGGGCGATAATATTCGTTGCCCGTTCCACGCCTGGCGCTTCGGCCCCGATGGCAAGTGCAACCACATTCCCTATCACGACGGCCCGATTCCGCCCGGCGCTCGCGTCAGAAGTTGGCCGATCGAGGAGCGCTATGGCATCGTCTTTACCTGGCACGATCCCGAAGGACTTGCTCCCGATTTCGACTTGCCCCTGTTCGAGCAATGGGACGATCCGAGCTGGGTGCGCTGGGATGGTCTCGAATATCTCTGCGATCTTAAACATCCGATCGAGATCTTCGACAATATGTCCGATGTCGCGCATCTCGGACACCTCCACGGTGGCCATGCGGTCGCTTATGAAAATGCCTATGATGGCCATCTGATGCATCAGCGGCAGCGCTCCGCCGTGGCTGACGACGGCTCGGGCCTGTTCGATGCGACCTATTCGACATTGGCGGGCTATGTCGGGCCGGGGATCGCCTTTGGCCGGTTTCAGGAAATGGCGGCGGTGCAGATCATCTGCGTCACCCCGATCGAGGATGGCACCTGCCGGCTGTGGCAAGCGGCGATGATCAAGTCGCGCTCGGGCGTCGTCGATGATACCGCGCGGCAGATGCGCGATCAGGTCAGCGCCATGTTCGGCGGCGGCCTGTTGCGCGATGGCGAGATATGGCAGACCAAGCGGCCGGCGATCCACATCATGCAGCTGCCGTCGGATGGACCGTTTCGGCAATCGCGCAGTTGGTATAGCCAGTTCTACAATCCACGCGCGCAGGCGGCGGAAATCGTCGCTCGGGTGGCCGGGGTGCATTACGCCAAGGGTTGGCCGCCTTTCACTGCCCAGCCGCAAGCCGTGGAAGCTTAGCTTGGAATACCGGCAATTGGGGGGGGCCGGGATCGCCGTCAGCGCGTTCGGGCTGGGGGTGATGACATTCGGCGGCCAGACACCGGAGGATGACGCCTTCCGCCAGCTCGATATGGCGTTCGACGCCGGGATTACGCTGTTCGACACCGCCGAAAATTACCCGACGCCGACTGGGCCCGAGACTCAGGGTCGCTCGGAGGAAGTGCTGGGTCGCTGGGTTGCCGCGCGAGGTTTGCGTGGCCAAGTAGTGATCGCAACGAAAGTAGCGGGTCCGGGCAATGCGGCGGGAGACATGCGCCATATTCGTGGCGAAACCCGCCGCCTCGATCGCGCTAACATTCGCCAGGCGGTGGACGACAGCCTGCGCCGCCTGGGTACTGACGCTATCGATCTTTATCAGGTCCATTGGGCCGAACGCGCGATCTCGACGTTAGGCCGCACGCGGTTTTCGCTGCTGGCCGACGCGCCGGATCAGGTTTCGATCGAGGAGACATTGGCGGCGCTTTCGGAGCTGGTGAGCGAAGGCAAGCTGCGCGCCATTGGCGTATGCAATGAATCGCCATGGGGCACGATGCGCTATCTGGCCGTGGCGCAGGAGCACGGACTGGCGCAGATCGCCGCCATCCAGAATGGCTACAGCCTGCTCGATCGCAGCTTTGAATTGGGCCTCGCCGAAGTGGGCATGCGCGAAGACCTCGGCCTCATCGCTTATTCGCCGCTCGCCGGAGGCACGCTGACCGGGAAATATGGCGCTGACCCAGTGCCGATCCCGGGAAGCCGCTCCAGCCAGTCCGCCGGTTTCCTGGCGCGCTTATCGCCGGCCAAGCAAAGTGCGATCCTGGCTTACGCCGAACTCGCCCGCGAGCATGGGCTGGAGCCGGCGCATATGGCGCTGGCCTTCGCCAAGGCGCAGCCCTTCACCACCAGCGTGCTGATGGCAGCGAGCAAGGCGAGCCAACTAGAGGGCAATCTCGGCGCGATCGGCGTGGTGCTGGATAAGCCGTTGCTACAGGCGATCAATGCCATTCACGATGGCAATCCCAATCCGCGATAGCGCTCAATCCGCCGTCCAGCCGCCGTCCACCACCACACTGGTCCCGGTAACCAAGGCCGAGGCGTCGCTGGCGAGGAAGGTCACCGCGCCCATCAAATCTTCGACCTGGCCAAGCCGACCGAGCTTGATCTTGTCGATGATCCGCGCGCGTGCCACCGGATCGGCCATGTAGGGCCGGGTCAACGGGGTTTCGATGAAAGTCGGCGCGATCGTGTTCGAGCGGATGCCGTGCGGCGCCAGATCGAGCGCAAAGCCTTTGTTCATGCCTTCCATGCCCCATTTGCTGGCGCAATAGACCGATCGCGTCGGGCCGCCGATATGGCCCATCTGGCTGGAGATGTGGATCAGGCTGCCCTTGATGCCCTCGGCCATCATCCCGCGAACGCAGCCCTGCGCGACGAAGAAGGCCGAGCGCAGGTTGAGCCCGAGCACCGTGTCGAAATCGGCTTCGGTGGTTTCCCACATCGGCGCGGGGCGGTTAGTGCCGGCATTGTTGACCAGCACATGAAATGCCGCGCGATTGGCGAAGAAGTGGCGCACTGCGGCGATGTCGGTCACGTCGAGCACGGCTGCTTCGGCGCCATTGCCGATTTGTGCTGCGACCGCCTCGATCTCGGTCGCCGTTCGCGCAACCAGCGTCACCTGCGCGCCGGCTTCGGCCAGCGCCGCCGCAGCTGCCACGCCAATGCCGCGTCCGGCGCCGGTCACCAGCGCGCGGCGGCCGTCGAGGCGAAAGCTGGGGGTGCGGGGCAGGGCTTCGGTCATGCGTCTTCCTTGCGGGTATCAGCGCGCGGGCTGGTCTGTGTCCCATTCGGTGGCGGCGCTGCGGGGGCGAAACTGGCGGCCTGAGCCAGCGCCCAATTATTGACATAGGATGGCAACTGGCATTCGCCCGACAGCAAGACTCCGGAGGTGAGGAAATGATGCTGGAGGCCGAATTGGTGCAATTCCGTCGAAGTCTGGCGGTGAACCAGATGGTGCGGCTGCAGCTCGTCGGGATGCGGCACGCCGGCGGCAGCCAGCATATCGGCCAAAGCACTCACTGTCCGGTCGTGAAAATGCCGCACCCGCTCGGCCTTGTCAGGCACCACCAGCGCGTTCTGGCGCAATCGATCCTGCGTGGCGACGCCGGTCGGGCAGCGATTGGTGTGGCAACTCATCGATTGGATACAGCCGAGCGCGAACATGTAGCCGCGCGCGGCATTGGTCCAGTCCGCGCCCATGGCCAGCACCGTCGCCAGATCGAAGGCGCTGACCAGCCGTCCGGCCACGCCGATCTTGATGCGGTCGCGCAGGCCGGCGCCGGTCAGCACGTTGCGCACGAAGATCAGCCCTTCGCGCATCGGCACGCCGATGTGATCGCTGAACTCGACAGGCGCCGCCCCGGTGCCGCCTTCGCCGCCATCGACCACCACGAAATCGGGTACGATACCGGTCTCCAGCATGGCCTTGACGATCGCCATGAACTCCCAGGGATGGCCGATGCACAGCTTGAACCCCACCGGCTTGCCACCGGAAAGTTCGCGCAGTTGAGCGATGAAAGCCATCATTTCGAGCGGCGTGGTGAAGGCGGAGTGGCGCGAGGGTGAAATGCAGTCCTCGCCCAAGGGCACGCCGCGCGTGGTCGCGATTTCCGGCGTCACCTTCTTGGCGGGCAGGATGCCGCCGTGGCCGGGCTTGGCGCCCTGGCTGAGCTTGATCTCGATCATCTTGATCTGCGGGTCTTGGGCCTGGGCGGCAAATTTATTGGGATCGAAGCGGCCTTCGGTGGTGCGGCAGCCGAAATAGCCGCTCGCCACTTCCCAGACGATGTCGCCGCCGAACTCGCGGTGATAGCGGCTGACGCTGCCTTCGCCGGTATCGTGGTAAAACCCGCCCAGTGCCGCGCCCTTGTTCAGCGCGCGAATGGCGTTGGCCGATAGCGATCCGAAGCTCATCGCCGATATGTTGAAGATGCTGGCGCTGTAGGGCTGCGCGCATTGATCGTTTCCGATGGTAATGCGAAAACTTTGCGGGTCCGGCCGCGTGATCGGCATGATCGAATGCTGGATGAATTCGTAGTCACGGGCATAGACGTCGAGTTGCGTACCGAACGGGTGGTCCGAGGAGATGTCCTTGGCGCGGCGATAGACCAGGGAGCGCTGATCGCGCGAGAAGGGCGCAGCCTCCTCATCGCTTTCGAGCAGATATTGGCGAATCTCGGGCCGGATCATCTCGACCAGCCAGCGGATATGGCCAATCACCGGATAGTTGCGCAGCACCGAATGGCTGCGTTGAACCATATCCCACAGGCCGAGCAGACTGAGCAGTCCAAACACGACTGCCAATGTCTGCCAGGTCGCGCTGCCCGGCGCCAGCTTCAGTGCCAAGGCAAACAAAGCGATGCAGAATATGAGCGTCGTGAATCGCCCCAGGCGCAATTTCGTCATCGGTTGATCTCCGCTCCGGTGTGGAACCGAGCTAGGCGAGGGGAGGCGAGGAATCAATTGGCGGTTTATCGCTGCAGGAGCCAGGAATGGCGGCTGTTTCGGGCGATCGAGGCTCGGGCTTCCTGCCATTAAACCGCAAAAATCATGGACTAAGGCGTAGTCCGCAATTTTGCTGTTGACCGAATCGTTCGCTAGGCCTAGGGCCCGTTTCACCGCGGGGCTGCGGCTGACACTGAGGTGTTGGCGGGTTTAGCGGTCGCCAACATGGACAGGCAATATTCTTTCGGCTTAGGTCGGGATG
>JAMFSI010000155.1 GCA_026225215.1 Sphingomonas palustris
CGAGTTGCAATATTGGCAGCCCGAATTCGACCGGCTGTGGGCCGAGGTCTGCGATCTCGATCTCGCCTTGACGATGCACCTGGGTGGCCGCGTGCCTCGCTTCGGCGAAAAGCAGTTTTTCCTTCCCGACATGCCGATGAGCAAGATGGCGATGGCCGAGCCTGTCGCCATTTTCATCTTCAACGCCATTTTCCAGCGCTTTCCCAAACTGCGGCTGGCGACGGTGGAAAGCGGCGTCGGCTGGTTCGCCTGGTTCACCGAATACATCACGCGGACGTGGGAAAAACAGCGCTTCTGGACCGAAAGCCCGCTGACCGAGAGCCCGACCTATTACATGGAGAACAACGTCTTCGGCTCGTTCATCCAGGATCGCACCGGCATCCTCTGCCGCGACCTGCCCGGCGCCAAGAACATCATGTGGTCGTCCGATTATCCGCATTCGGAAACCACTTTCCCCAAATCGCGCGAGATCATCCTGCGTGACTTCGAAGGCGTGCCAGCTGCGGCGACCCGTGAGATCATCTATAGCCGCGCCCGCGAGTTCTACCGCGTCGGGTGACCGAATGGCTCTCTCCCCTTTAGGGGAGAGATACGCAGGCTTGGCAGCTTGCTGCCTAGCCGAAGTTGAGAGGGGCGGCTGGCGTAAGCTCTCGCCTTCCCCCTCTCCCAACCCTCTCCCCTAAAGGGGAGAGGGCTTCCAGGGCCCCATACATGACCGACGTCCTGCTCGCCGACGACCCGCTCTACAGGGAACTCTACGACGTCCGCCGCGAGGCGGAGGCCATGGGCAATTTCATCGAGCGCGATGTCACCCCCGAGATCGCCGCGCTGCGAGCCCAGGCGCCGGTCCACAAAGGCAAGCTGCGCGAGCTGCTCGACCTGCCACACCATGATCGCCACGTTAACGGGATCGGCCGCCAGCATTACACCGTGCTGAGCTATGAAGCCTGCGAAGCCGCGTTCCGCAATCCCGCAGTCTTCTCCAACAAAATCCAGATGGACCCCCAGATCGGCGAAAAAGGCACCGGCCTGCTCGAAATAGATCCACCCCGGCATCGCGCCTATCGCCGCACCGTCCAGCCGAAATTCCAGATGAACGAAGCCATGGGCTGGTGGCGCGAAAAAACGATCGACGGCATCGTCGAGTAACTGATCGAACGGCTGGCCCTGTCCGGGTCCGGGCGCGCCGAACTCAACATCGATTACTGCGCCCGCATCCCAGTCTACACCATCACCACCGCGATCGGCCTGCACGGCGACGAGGCCCTGCGCTTCCGCCACGCCTACCTCAACAGCACCAGCTCCAGCCGCAAAATCCCGATGGAAACGCGGATCGCCAATTTCCAGCTGGTCGAAAGCCTGCTGCTCGGCCTTGTCGCGGAGCGGCGTCGGCAGCCGCAAGACGATCTGATCAGCTACCTGCTCGACACCACGCTGAGCCTGCCCGGCGTACCGCCCCGCCCGCTCACCGACGAGGAAATCGTCACTCACGCCAAGCTGATCATGGTGGCCGGCGGCGGCACATCCTGGCGGCAGATCGGCATTACCCTGTTCGCGTTGCTGACTCATCCCGAGCAGCTGGAACAGGTCAAAGCCGACCGCAGCCTGATGGACGCCGCCATCGAAGAAGGCCTGCGCCGGGACCCGACCGCGCCTTACCACTATCGCCTGGTGCTGGAGGATGTCGATTTCTACGGCCATCGCATCAAGGCCGGCTCAGCCCTCGAACTCGGCCTGGGCCCGGCCAACCGCGACCCCGCCCGCTGGACCAATCCCGACGCTTACGACATCCACCGCCCGCCCCTGACCAACATGGCCTTCGGCCTCGGCACCCACCGCTGCCTCGGCATGAACGTCGCCCGCGTGGAAATCGGCACCGGGATCAACGCGCTGCTCGACGCCTTTCCGAAGCTGCGCCTCGATCCTGCGGCACCGGCGCCGTTTTTGACGGGTGGGCTGGAGCAGCGTGGGGTTTCTGGATTGCCGGTGTTGTTGAAGTGAAGTGGAGTGCGAGGGGTAATCCCCTCGCGCTCCCCGGCCTTGTCTTCGTTGCGCACTCTCTCTGTGCCGCGCCTCGCCGCAAAGCGACCGTAGCTAATCCCCGTCTGTCCTGAGCCTGTCGAAGGACTGTCTTTCTTTCCGGCTTACGGAAGAACGAGGCAGTGCTTCGAAGCTCAGCACGGACGGGGCTCGGTCCTTGCAAATTGGTATAATCCTGCGGATTTGCGCGAGGCCGAACCCGTCAAGCAACGCGGACATACATGGGGTCTTGGGCCCCTGGCCCAGATCTTCCCACTTTCCTTCAAGCTTCGAAAACCCGCTACCCTAGCGATCCGGCCGCATCAGCAATCGTCCCGGACCATTGCCCGACAGCGCCGTGGCCGCCGTCCCGCGCCAGGCGTTCATGTCCACCTCATCGGACACTTTGAAGGGGATGCCGTTGTGGTTAAGGAACATCGCTTCCATTTCGGGCCGGGTAAAGGGCCGCGCGCCCATGCGCCCGAACACCGCGATCTGGCCGCCGGTTTCGTCGACCGCGCGATCACGGTCCAGCCCCTTCGACACCGCCATCGCGGCGGACGGGGTTTTCGCCCAGGCAATCAGTTCGGGCTTGGGCTGGGGTGAGAAGCCATAGAAATTGGGCTGGCTGTCGGGCGAGGTGAGCTGCAGCACTTTGAGCCCGTTGCGGCCATCGGCGACATAAGCGAACAGCGAGGCGTTGGTCGAGCCGACCACGACATCCTCGGCGTCGTTCATCTGGCCGTCGAAATTGACGTTCATATAGATCGTGGGTGCCAGGGGCCGGGTGAGGTTAACGATCACCAGCCCGTCCTGCTTGGCCGCGACATAGGCGTAAGTGCGGGCGATATAGAGCCGCCGCGCGTCGGCGATCGGCACCGTGCCCTGCGGCACCGCGATCGGGTTGCGCAGGTTAGTGACGTCGAACAGCTTCAGCCCATCGCGGTCGGTCACCCAGAGGTAGCGGAACTGGATGGCGCTGGCGCGGGCATCGATCAGCGGGCGCACCGCAGCCAGTTGCGGATGCAGCGGATCGTGGAGATCGACCACCACCAGCCCGGCGTCCGCGGTGATATAGGCGACTTCGCCCGCCAGGACGATGTGGCGCGCGCCTTTCAGCACATTGTCGGGGTTCCAGGTCACCGCGCGTTTGAGGAAATTGTTGCGGAATTCGCCGTCGGCGGTGGTGGTGATGTTGACCAGGATCAACCCTTCGACGCTGTCGGTGACGGCGGCGTAGGAATAGATCGGCAGGAACGGCTGCTCCTGGTTGATCTCGCGCATGATCGCGGTGTTGCGCAGCGGGTTGATCGGCTGGTTGGTGGGCAGCGCCATGCAGGTCGCGTTCTTGCTGGCCACATGCATGTTCTGGCCGAGCGGCGAGAACGGCGCCGAGACGACCGGCTCGGAGAAGCCCTTGTCGGCGATCGCGGCGGCGTCGTAGACGCGGAAACCGCCCTTGCCCTCGGCGACATAGACATATTCGCCGCGCAGCTGGATGCAGCCGACCTTATCGGCGGTTTCATGCACCGGGTTGCGGAATTCCTCCAGCGGATCGGTTTCGCCCGACAGCTTGCCGTTCAGCGTCTTGCCGCGCACCCAGTTCTTCAACTCGCGGTGGTTCTGCTCGACGTGCAGCTTGTAGTAATCGGGATAGGCATATTTGTGGAGGTAGGAGCCGATCACCGCCTGGGGCTCTTTCCATTCGGTGACGCGCACCGCCTCGAGGCCATGCTCCAGCCCGGTCCAGGCGTTCAGACCAACGAAATTGACGTAATTGGTCCCCAGCAGCAGCAACTGCGCCATGATCGCGTTGTTATCGTCCTGCGCCGATAGGTGGCAATCGGTGCAGGTCTTGGTCTCCTGGGTGCGCACGGTATGCGGGAAGTGCGGGGCGAAGGCTTGCGACGAGAAGCCGATCGCCGAGATCGGCGGCTGCTGGATATAGATGCGCTCGCGATTGATATTGGTCGATGACAGCACCAGCGCCGAGGTCGATCGCACCGGCGCGATCTCGGAGCCCTTAGTGGTCATGTGCCGGCCGAGCTGGAACATATCGTCGCGGGCGACCTGCGGGTTATATGTCGCAAAGTTGCGCGTCTCTTCGCCCTCAAAGTGGTGCATCGAGGTCTTCCAATTCGCCTCGATCGGCAGATGGCAACCGGCGCAGCTCGTCGTCCACGACAGATGGCAGGTGAAGCAGGCCATCTTGCTGTCGTCATGCGCGCGGTCGGACTTGGCGATGCCGGGACCGAAGGCGAAGCTGCCGTCATCGGCTCCCGAGCGGCTCATCAGCTTGGCGCGCGCCGCCTTCGCATTGAAGTTCGGCGATGCGGGATCGACGCTGTCCTTCACCAGATGGATTTGCCATTCCAGTTTGGGATCGACGACCGAGCGCTGGATCAGCACCGGGCGACCGCCGGTATCGGTGCTCCACTCGAAGCGACGCTTGCCGTCCGGGTTGCGCAGCAATGACAGATCGGTGCCATGCGGCGGTGCGGCGGGGCCGGAGGTGCGCAGCGAAGGCAGGGCATCGACGGTGCCGTGGCAATCCTTGCAGCCGATCTCGATCGCGTTGGCGACTTCGCCATAGATGAAGCCATTGCCATGGGCGTCCTGGGCGAAGTGGCAATCGGCGCATTGCAGGCCCTTTTCGGCGTGGATGTCCATGAGATGGACCGCCTTGCCGGGGTTGATCCCGACCGGTGCGAACTTGCCGACCCCGGCCTTGCGCCATTTCTCCGGATCGTCGCGCGACACGATATGCGCCGTGTCCGTGCCATAGGTCGCCTGGTTACCGCCAGCATCGAGCAGATTACCCTCGCGGTCGTGCTTGAACACCCCGCGGAAATTCCAGCCGTGGCTGTGGTAATCGGCGAACTGGGTGTCCTTCAGCGTCGGGTTGATATCATAGACATTGCGGGTGAAATCGATGTCGGCCCATTTGCCGCGCTCGGCGGCGCTTTCGGGATTGCGGTCGTTGATCGCGCGCGCCTGGGCAGCAGTGGGATAAGCCTGCTTTTCGGGCCACATTTTCGGCGCATCGGATTCGTAATCCCACATGGTGTAGCCGAGGTAGGAGTTCAGAAAGATGTTGGGCTGATGCATGTGGCAGCTCATGCATTGCGAAGTCGGGATCGACCGCGTGAAGACATGCTGCAGCGGGTGGCCGCTCTCCTTGACCATGCCTTGCGCGTCGGCGTCAGCCATCTGCCCGGGCCGCGCGGGCAGACGCTTGCCGGCAATGGTGGGATCGACGGTGATGGTCTGGCCGTCGCGACCATATTGCGCATAGATCAGGCTGTGGCGCGGCTCGCGATCATTGGCGTAGATCACGTGGCAGCCCGAGCAGCCCGAACTACGATAGTCCCCGGGCTGCTCATTCGTGCCCATGAACCACATCAGAGGGTCATTGAGCCGGGTCTTGGTGATGTTCAGGATCGCGATCGCCACGCGTAGGCCGGTTCCGGGGCCGCGATTGGATTGCTTGAGATCGGGTCGCCCCGGTTCCTCGAGCCTTTGGATGCTACCCGAGGGATTGGGCAGGCCAATCTCGGGGAACTGGGTACCGATATTTCGCCCGCCGTCCTCGAAGACACGGAAGATGTCGCTGGGCGGAATGACGCTCCAGCGCGGCAGCGGATATAGCGCCGATAGCGCGCCACGCTTCGTCTCGGCAGTGGTCAACGTATTCCCCCCGCCGAGGACTGGCGGCGGCGGGCAAGGGTTCTTGGCTGAGGTCAACAGGCTCGGCGAACCGATGCAGGCCGGCTTGCCATCGCGGGTGTAGGATTCGCCGAAAATGTAGCTCTTGAACGGCACGATGCCGTTATTATAGGCACCGCCGCCCCAAAACATCGCCGTCGTCGCCATCAGCGAGCGTTCCGCTGCCTCGATGACCGACAAGTGGCAGGAACCGCAAGCCTCGCGCGCGACCCGGTAATCGCCGGGATTGACGAAGCGCACGAACTCGGGCGCCTCGCGGTTGAGCAACGTGAAGCCGCGCTTGGGATTGGCCGAGGACGGATAATTCCAGGCGCGCGGATAGCGCGGCAGCACATGCGCCCGTTCGCGCGCCGCGACATTGGCTGGCGTGTCATAGCCGATCGTCGCATCGCCGCGCACGCTGGCATCGCCGCCATGGCAATCGGTGCAGCCGAGGTGGACCGCGGGCGAGACATGCATGGTCATCGTATCGGATTTGGTGTGGCAGCTGACGCAGCCCGCCGATTTGGCGTCCGCCTGCTCCTGGGTCTGGTTGTCCGGAGCGGGCGGCGCGGTGACATAGTGGCGCGCGACAGGCTTTTCGTCATCGGCCGAAACCGATTGGCCGCCCACCGCCAGGAACGCGAGTATCGCCATCAGGACCGGCAGAAAAAGGCGCAGCCACCGCATCAGAAATTCACGATCACGTTACCGAGCACCGAAAAATAATCGGCATCACCACTGGTGTTGCCGAACAAGTCCTTCATGCCATCTCCCGGGACCAGGATCGCGCCCGACAGCCGCAGCACGATGTTCTGCGTCGCCTTGGGCCGCCAGGTCACCGCTGCCGAAAGATCCCAGCCGATATCGCGGGCGATGTTAGCCTGCTGGCGCAGCAGTTCGAGCACAGCGGTATTGGCAAACCACAAGTGATTGGCATTGGTGGCCAGACGCAGCTGCGGCAGGATGTCGAAGTCCGCACCTACCCCGGCGAGTGCCGTGCCGGGGTTGACGAAGTTCGACTGACCGTCATCCTTGGACGTGCGCAAATCGTTGAGAATGCCGTTGGGCTGCGTGAGGTTGACCGCGCGGCCGCCACCGATGAAGGGAATTCCCTGCCGGATCCAATAGCTGGTGTCGGCCCCGGCGAAAATCGGGTTCTCGTCGATCGCGTCGAAGCCGGTCTCGGTATGGCCATAGGGATTGGACGAGCCGCTGGCGTAAAGCCCCGACAAGCGAAAGCGCATCCAGTCATGATCGTAGCTCGCCTCGGCGGCCGCGAAATAGGCGCTGATTTTGGCCGGCAGGTTGGTGTAATTGTTATTCCGGTCGCTACCGAACAAGTAATAGGCCGAGGCGGTGAGGTTGAAGCGGTGGATGTGGCCATCGGCATTATAGCCGAGGTAGAAGGCGTCGTAATTGCGCCCGCGGAGATCGCCGATCAACGCCGGCCGCTCCGGGAAGCCGTTGGAATCGATATGCGGGTCGTTCGCCTCGCGATTGCGGTTGTAGACCAGGGTAATCTGGCTGGTGAAGCCGGGGATCAGGAAATCCTGGCGGTAAAGGTTGCCGAGAAATAGCTGATCGTGACGCGGCGTCTGGGTAACGTCGTTGAGGCCGGAATTGGTGTCCTTCTCGAGCCGCCAGAAGGCGGCGAGATTATACTGGAAACGGTTATCGTCACGATTCCCGAACAAGCGGATGCCCAATTGCTCGTCGTTGAACAGGAAGCCACGGAAATCGGCTTGAAACGGCTGAATCCCGACCCGCACCGAATCGAAATCATAACGGTCCGAAACATTATGGATGTGATAATCGATGAAGGCTTCCTGCAGCCCGACGAAAGTATCGAAGCGGTGCGGCGGGTCTGCGGCATCGATGTTGAGGATTTGCCGCTCCGACACCTGCGCATAATTGAGGTTGGCGGCGATAGCGACGTGGTATTCGATCTCGGGCGGCTTGAAGGCGGTACTGCCCTTGATCAGCGAGGCGCTGACGAGGAAGGTCTGCGACATCAGAAAGCTGCGGTCACCACCGAAACTGCCCAGCTCTCCTGCATTCTGACCGCCGGAATTCGATACCGGCAAGGGCAGGCTGCGCGGCTCGATCACCGTATCGGAGGTGAAATTCGCTTCGACGAACCAGTCGTCCCCCTTGATCGGCAGCCAGGGCACCTTCGAACGGTCGATCGCACGATCACCCTTGAGCGGGTTCTGGTGATAGGGATCGGTCTCGCGATGGCAGACCTCGCGCATGGCGCCGAACACCGCATATATCGACTTGTCACCATCATCGGCCGGGCACAGGCTGGTCATGATCCGCCAGCGATCGGGCAGCGGCAATTGGTCGGTCGGGAAAGCCTGCGGGGGCGGCGCGTGCACCGCGCCGACGTTGGTCTGCGTGGTGATCGTCGGCAAGGTGGAATTATAGCCCGGCTTACGACGACCGTCCAACACGCCATTATCGACATCGGGGGCGGTTTGATCGTCGCTGACGGCCTGGGGAGGCTGCGGCGGTTGAACTGCCTGAGGCGGTTCGGGGGGCGCCGGCATCGCCTGCACGGGGGCGGAATCGGAACTGGGCGGCGGCGGCGCCGTGGTGACGGGTGGCGAATCGGGCGGCGGCGGTGCTCCCTGCACCAACGCGCCGGCAAGGATCAGCGCCAATACCGCCATCACAGCCCCTCGCAGGGATTCTGCACGTTGGAACTGAGGAAGGGTGACTGCGGACAGATTATGTAATCGAGGTTGATGCTCTTGCCGCCACTGAGGGGCACGACGATCTGATCCGCGCGGATCGCTTTGGGAGCATTGCTGATCGTGCCCAATTGCACCCCGGCGTTGTTGAGCCCCAGAAACCCGATCATGTCGTCCTGGTTGACCCCGTCGCCAGAGATGCCGACGCCGCCGACCAGCTGGTTACCGCGATAGATCGGCACGGACCCCGGAAAGATCTGGATGCCATTCTGGAGGCGGTTTTGCCCCGTCACCACATCGGGATTGGCGGTGCAGCGATGCGCGGTGTCGATAGCCAGAATATTGTTGATATAGACCAGATGCTCGGCAAGATTATCGATGATCAGCGCCGCCTGCAGCCCGGTCGCAAAGGGCGTGAATTGCGACGCAGGCACCGAAAACGGCCCGTTGGGACTGCCCACCGTGCCATCGGGGAAAGTGGGCCGCGACATATCGCCGCCCGCCCGGTCGGTGAAGGCATAATGGCCGGTCAGCGCTGTCGGATCATTGAGGAATGTGCGTATCGCACTGACGAAGCTGGCGACCGTGGGGCCTTGGAGTCCTGCCGCGGGCGCCACGACGGGGTCGGGATTAGCGGTGAGGTCGGAAGCCGCGGCCGGGTTCGAGAAGAAGGCAGCGGTACGCGCCTTCTGCAGCGAAACATCGGTGCCGAAGATCGGTGCGTCAGGCCCGCGCACCAACCCCAGCGCCACGCCATGGGTATCGACCACGCTGATCGACACTTGCGCCGAGCTGCTCACCGGATTGCGGATCGCCGCGCGCGCCTCGCTCATCACCGCATAGGCTTGAGTCAGGATCGCCTGCACCTCGCTAGCGGTCAGCGCGGTGCCGACATCGGCGGCATCGGTTCCGGCACGCGCCGCATAGCGGTCGTTGCCCGAACCATCGCTCAGCACATAAGCGCCCGCGGTGGGGAATTCCGCAGTGGCCGCCGGCCTGATCCCCGAAGCCTCGGTGCCGTAAGTCTCGCCGGCGACGATCGTGCCCGCAGTATAGCCGGTCACCGCTTCGAGCGCGCCTTGCGCCGAGGCGGTGGCGTAACTCGCGCCCGCAACCGACGACAGCTGGCTGGTCGTCACGTCGGAATACAGCAGCTGAGTGCCCGCCGCATAGATGGTATTGGCGGTGATGCTGGCGGGCGCATCATAGCCTACCGTGCCGGCCAGCGCGATGCGCTCATCGACCGTCAGATTGGCGACCTGGGTATTGGGATCGTCGGTATAGACGCCATCGGCCTCGACCCCGATGCCGCCGACCACCACCCCGTTCTTGTACAAGGGGAAGCCGCCGGGATCGGCCGAAAGCCCCAGCGGCGAACGCTTGGGCCCGATCAGCCCCGCGCTTACCGTCTCGGCGCCAGTCACCGCGTTGCGGAAAGTCGTCCCGGCCGCGGAGTAGCGCGCGCTCAGATCGGAACACGGCAACTGGCTGAATTGCACCCCGAACAGCGGTCCACTGCCCAGGCCGGTGGTGGGACCATTGGCGCCCGTGGGCGGGAAGGTCGATTGGACGATTTCGCTCGCAGTGCGGGTTGAAAAGGCATTGCCGCTGCTCGACAGATAAGCCCCGGTCACTGCCTTGGCGATCGCCGAGGCTTCATAAGGCAAGCGCACGATCCTGCCGATCGACAGCGTAAGCTGGGCCAGACCTTCAAGCTGGATATCATTGCCATTGGGGGCATCTTCGATTTTGACCGGCAGATAGCCATTGGCATCTTGCGGAGTCCCGTTCATCCGGAACACCGCCAGCACATTGCCGACCCGATCGACCACCGAAATCACCGCCGGATGGCCATCGGCCTGCGCCTGTGCGATCGCCTGAGCGAGTACTTGCTGAACATCGCCCACGGTCAGCGACTCGGCGGCAGGAGGGGCCAGATTCACCGCGCCGGCGCTACCGCCGGCACTGTTGTTGCTCGTACCCGAGCCGCCGCTACCGCCGCCGCAGGAAGCGAGCAGCAGGCTGAAGGCAGCCACGAACGAAACGGCGGCGCGGCGAATCACTTGAGCACCTCCACGGCATGCACCGCATCGCCTAAAGCAGCGCGGAAGGCAGCGGGATTGTAGGAATTCGGCGCTCGCACCGCATCATAGGCGCGATTGATATTGCCCCTGATCCCGGCGGCCGCGCCGACCGTGATCCGGCCATCGTGCACCAGCGCGTTGAGCAGCGTGTCGATCGCCATGACTGCCTGCACCGAACCTTCGTAATCGGTGAAGCGCGGCGCGATCGCCCTGCTGGCGATGGCGGCCACGACCTCGAAGGCGGCGTCGGGCCGTGCCGGCGATGCGCCGACCGCTGAACCCAGCCGCCCTGCCGCATCGGCCAGCCGGGCTGCTGCCGCCGCTTGCCCCCGGCCTTGGCCGATGGCTGCGTGGAAACTACGCACGGCATTGTCGAAATCGCTCGCTGCCCCTGGCACCAGCACCCGCGCCACCGCCGAGAGCAGGATCATATTCTCGTCGTTGTAAGGCGGCGTACCATAGGGAATCGGGCGCGCAGGATTGACCTCGAAGCCATGCGGACGGGCGGGATTATCGTCGATCTGGCGATGGCAGCTATGACAGTCGAAGAAATAGAACTCGGGAAACAGCCCCTGCGAACCAAAGCCCGGCCGCGCAAACAGGCTGACCGAGCGGCGCACTGCTTCGGCCTGCCCCACCGCCCACAGTCGGACGTGATCGCTGCGACCCTTGCGCGCGGCATAATC
Organism: Sphingomonas palustris; assembly: GCA_026225215.1. Taxonomy (GTDB): domain Bacteria; phylum Pseudomonadota; class Alphaproteobacteria; order Sphingomonadales; family Sphingomonadaceae; genus Novosphingobium; species Novosphingobium palustris. The sequence goes on from JAMFSI010000155.1 coordinate 11,191, forward strand.
GGCATCCTCGTCCCAGTGCTGCTGCTGCGCCGAGAACAGGTCCAGCTCGAAGGACACGCGGGGATGGCCGGCGGCCATCATCCGATGGGTGACGAAATGGCCGGGTTCAGCAGAGCCGAAATGGCAATCTAGGCAGACCCCCGCCCGAACTTGCGGCCGATCCAGCGCGATCATGCCATGCGCGACATTATCGGCATGGGTGCCGCGCACCGTGTAATGGCTGGCGAGCCAGCCCGAGGCCGCGCCGTGGCACGATTCGCAGCCCACGCCATCGGCAAGCTGGTAGCGCGCGCCCTGGCGGCCCGGCGCATAAGTGGCATGACAGCCCAGGCAAGCCGGCGCCGATGTCGCGGCGCCAAGCCCCAGCGCCCCGGCGATTCGCATCCCGCGCGCGCTGGCCAGCGCGTCATAGGCGCGGCTGTGCGCCCCGCCCGGCGATCCACGATCCTGCCAATGCGCGAGTTCGTCCTGGCGAACGACTTGCCCGTTCCCCTCCGGACGCCCGTGGCAAGTGGAACCGGCACAAGTCGCAACGCCTTCATAGACGCCGCCGGCGTCAGCGCGCAGCGGGCCGCCCATAAACAGCAACAGCATCAGCGCCACCGCCAGACCCAAAAGCCAAGCGGCTGCCAATCCCCGATTCGATCGGTGGCGGGCTGGTGTAAATCCGTGAATCACGGCACCAAACCGATCACGATGCTTGCAGGAAAGGCGCTTGAAATCCCGCGAACGGCGACCACCAGCGATGGTGCGCCCGCATTCCCCTGCAGGAACGGGAAGAGACCCCCATGTTCAGCCCTCCGTCTTGTAACGATTGTAAAGACATACCCGAAGACGGAAAAAGGGGAAGGTTCAATTTCACTTGTCTGTGAGTATTCTGATGAATCTAGCCTCCTTAGCATGGGCGGACATCTATTGACGCCGGCTCCGGTAATGAACTCACGCCGCTGTCATACCGGCCAAACCCATTTGGCACGGTCAATTTCGATAGGCTTGCCGCCGTTGATGGCGAATTTATACAAGTTTTATCGAGCGGTTCTGCCCATCCCCCCACTTTGATCGCTTCGGAAAAACGGCGGCGGCGAAAAGGCGCGCGAGCATCTTGCGCCACAAAACTGAAAATTATTTGCAATAGTAACCGGCAATAGTCAGAACTACGCCACGATTCCCAGGTCAGCTTTGTCCTGGGCTAACCTCAAGCCTTTTTGCCCAGCTCGTCCGCACCTGCGCCCACCGCAGTTGCCCAACGCGAGCAGAGCGCCCCGACCAATGAATTCTACGCATAGCTACAAGTCATTTATACTGGAGGGCACGATGAACACCAAACCCGAGCATGGCGTCAAAGCCTCTGACCTCTTCGTCCAATGCCTCGAAGAGGAAGGTTGTGAATATGTCTTCGGTGTTCCGGGGGAAGAAAATCTCGACCTGCTCGATTCGCTTTCGCGTTCGACGCAAATTCGCCTGATCCTCACCCGTCATGAACAGGGCGCCGGTTTCATGGCCGCCACTTACGGCCGACACACCGGCAAGACCGGCGTCTGCATGGCCACGCTCGGGCCGGGCGCGACCAATTTCGTCACCGCCGCCGCTTATGCCACGCTGGGCGGGATGCCGATGCTGATGATCACCGGCCAGAAGCCGATCAAGAAGTCCAAGCAGGGCCGCTTCCAGATCCTCGACGTCGTCTCGATGATGAACCCGATCACCAAATTCGCGCAGCAATTGGCCTCTTCCGACAATATTCCCAGCCGCATTCGCGAAGCGTACCGGCTCGCCGAGGAAGAGAAGCCCGGCGCAACGCATATCGAGCTGCCCGAAGACATCGCCGACGAATATACCGATTCCCGGCCGGTCAAGCGCAGCAAGGTCCGCCGTCCGCTGGCGGATTCGAAATCGATCGCCTTGGCCGTCGATGCCATCCAAAACGCCAAGGCGCCCATTCTCGTCATCGGCGCCGGCGCTAACCGCAAGCTGACCGGCAAGATGCTGCTCGAATTCGTCGAGAAGACCGGCATTCCCTTCCTGACGACTCAGCTCGGCAAGGGCGTGATCGACGAGCGCCATCCCAAGTTCCTCGGCTGCGCGGCGCTTTCGGCGGGCGATTTCGTCCACCGCGCCATCGAGGATTCGGATTGCATCCTCAACATCGGCCACGACGTTATCGAAAAGCCCCCGTTCTTCATGCGCGACGAGGGTGAAGGCCACGGCCCGACGGTGATCCACTTCTCGACCAAGACCGCCGAGGTCGATCCTGTCTACTTCCCGCAAATCGAGGTGATCGGCGATCTCGCCAACGCCGTCTGGCAATTGAACTCGGTAATAACGCCGAACCCGAGCTGGTCGTTCGATCGGGTGCTGTCCTATCGCGCCGCCGAAGTCGCGCATACCGATGGCCTGGCGGCGGACACGCGCTTCCCGATCTTCCCGCCCCATCTCGTCCGCAAGGTTCGCGAGACCGTGCCCGATGACGGCATCATCTGCCTCGATAACGGGGTCTACAAGATCTGGTTCGCGCGCGGTTACACGGCGGCTCAACCCAACACCGTGCTGCTCGACAACGCCCTGGCGACGATGGGCGCCGGCCTGCCCAGCGCGATGATGAGCGCCATGCTGTATCCCGATCGCAAGGTCATCGCGATCTGCGGCGACGGCGGCTTCATGATGAACAGCCAGGAGATGGAAACCGCGGTCCGGTTGAAACTCAACCTCACCGTCATCATCCTCAACGACAGCTCCTATGGCATGATCCGCTGGAAGCAGGCGAACATGGGCTTCAAGGACTGGGGCCTGACCTATGGCAACCCGGATTTTGTCAAATATGCCGAAGCCTATGGCGCGATCGGACACCGCGTGACCAGCGCCGACCATCTCGCCGAACTGCTCGCCCATACCAGCGATACGCCGGGGGTTCATTTGATCGACTGCCCGGTCGATTACTCCGAGAACGACCAGATCCTCAACCACGACATCAAGACGCTCGCCCAAGCGCTTTGAAATTTTGATTGGGGCAAGACCATGACCGTACTGAAGGACAGCTACCCGCTTTATCTCAATAACCGGGCGGTGCAGCCAAACCTCGATCTCGCGGTGACCGACAAGTTCACCGGCGAAGTCGCGTTCCGCACCGCATTGGCGACGCCGGACATCATCGACGAGGCCATCGCCGGCACCGTGCGGGCCGCGGCGCCGTTCGCGGCAATGGCCAGCTACGAGCGCCAGGCGGTGCTCGACCATTGCGTCAAGCGCTTCCGCGAGCGCTTCGACGAACTGGCCTGGGCGTTGTGCATTGAGGCCGGCAAGCCGCTGGCCGACGCCGAGGGCGAAGTCACTCGCCTGATCGACACCTTCCGCGTCGCCGCCGAGGAAGCCACGCGCAATTATGGCGAAGTCCAGCCGCTGGATATCAGCGCGCGCTCGAAGGGCTATATCGGCATGTGGAAGCGCGTGCCGATCGGCCCGTGCAGCTTTATCTCGCCGTTCAACTTCCCGCTGAACCTGGCCGCCCACAAGATCGCCCCGGCCATCGCCGTGGGTGCGCCCTTCGTGATGAAGCCAGCCAGCCTGACCCCGCTCGGCGCGATCATCATCGGCGAAGTGCTGGCCGAGACCAATCTGCCCGAAGGCGCCTTCTCGATCCTGCCGGCCAGCCGGGCCGGCGCCGACCTGTTCACTACCGACGAGCGGCTGAAGCTGCTGTCCTTCACCGGCTCGCCCGGCGTCGGCTGGGAGCTGAAGGCCAAAGCCGGCAAGAAGAAAGTCGTGCTCGAACTGGGCGGCAATGCCGCCGTGGTGATCGATGCCGACGCCGATCTCGACTACGCGCTCGAGCGCGTGGTGTTCGGTGGCTATTACCAATCCGGGCAAAGCTGCATCCACGTCCAGCGCGTCATCATCCATGAAGCGGTTTACGACACATTCCGCGATATGCTCGCCGCGCGAGTGAAGTCGCTGCGTTCGGGCGACCCCAAGGACCGGCAGACCTTCATCGGCCCGATGATCTCCGCGAAGGAAGCGCAGCGTCTCAAGGGCTGGATCGATGCGGCGGTGGCCGGCGGAGCCCGCCTGCTGGCGGGCGGCGGCTGCGAAGGGGCGATGCTGGAAGCGACGCTGATCGAGAATTGCAGCCGCGATAGCGAACTCTATCGCGAGGAGGCCTTCGGGCCGGCGGTGATTCTCTCGCGCTTTTCCGACTGGGAGCAGGCGCTCGAAGAGGTCAATGACAGCAAGTTCGGGCTGCAGGCCGGGCTGTTCACCCGCGACATCCACAAGGTGCTGGGCGCCTGGGATCACCTCGAGGTCGGCGGGGTGATCGTCAACGACGTGTCCTCGTTCCGCGTTGACAACATGCCCTATGGCGGCGTCAAGGATTCCGGGCTCGGCCGCGAAGGCGTGCGTTTCGCCATGGAAGATATGACCGAGATCCGGAACCTGGTGATCCGGCAAGCGTAGTGCTGGTAGAGTGCATGTCATCCCAAAGCTTTGGTTTTAGTTAGAATATCGATCAAAATTTTCAGACTGGCGCGCGAATTCCGCAATTGGGCGCAACGCCTCTTTCCAGCGTCTGAAATTAGGATAGCATGTGCTTTTGGGATGCTTGAGTCGGACCAAGGAGATCAGAAATGGCCCGCTTTTGGAATCGTGATTTTCTCAATCGGCGCATCGACCGCTGCTACCTGATCGCGGCGGGCGCCAAGAACCCCGAAAAGCGCAAGATTCATCTTGAGCTTGCACGGCATTATCGCAAAATTCTGTCATCACTGACAGGACGCCATCCGGCCACATCGGCTGAATGGAGCCATACGTCGGCTACCGTGACGGAATCATGAACGAAACCACAGTTTCCTCTTTTTCCAAGCGAGCCATCAGCCTCGTCTGATCACATCGGCAGCGCGCCAGGCCATGGCCATTGTCGGGGCATTGGTATTACCCGCCGGAATGACCGGCATCACCGAAGTATCCATTACTCGCAACCCGGTGACGCCGCGCACGCGCAATTCGGGATCGACCACCGAATCACTATCGCGCCCCATCCGGCAACTGCCGACCGCATGCAGACAGGCCATGCCGTTGTTGTCGAGATAATCGAGAATCTCCGCATCCGATTCGACTTGGCGACCCGGCTGGGTTTCGACTTCGATCAGGCTGGCGAGCGGTTCCCGCGCGGCAAAGCAGCGCATCAGCCGCACCGCATCGACGATCACCGCGCGGTCTTCGGCATGGCTACCATACTTGGCCACGATTACCGGTGGCGTGGCCGGATCGCGCGAGGCGATGTGAATCGATCCCTGCGACTGCGGACGCAGCGGGTAAATCAGCGCGGAAAAACCGTGGCGCTTCTCGGGCAGCTTGCCCATCGCCGTGGTCAGTTCGTGGCTATGCATCGCAAATAATGCCTGCGCATCGGGCCGGTTAGGGCCAGGGCGACTGCGAAAGGCGGCGCGCATCTCCAGCGCCGCGCTCGCCATCGCGCCGCTACGTGTCAGATAATAGCGCAGCACCGAACGGACCAGTCGCCAGCCGCGATAATCGAGGTTTTCCGAGAGCGGCTGGCTGAGGTGCCACTGCATATACATGCCACGATGCTCGCTCACCCCCTCGCCGACCGCAGGATTGGCGTGGACCAGCGGAATGCCCAGCGTTTCGAGCCGCACGGGATCGCCGATGCCCGATCTTTCGAGGATACCGGGGCTGGCCACGCAACTCGCGCAAAGGATCACTTCGCGCCGGGCAGCGATGCGCTCTCGCTGGCCTTTGCGCAGCACCTCGACGCCTGCCGCTCGCTTGCCATCGAAATAGACTTTGTCGGCGACAGCCTTAGTAATCACTGTGAGGTTGGGCCGACGCTTGGCGGGATGCAGAAAGGCCACCGCCGCGCTCTGCCGTCGCCCGCGCGCGACGGTGCGCGGCACATAGCCGATGCCTTCGCCGTCATCGGGCTGGTGGACATCTTCCTTGATCGGCCAGCCATTGGCTGCCCCGGCCTGGGCAATCGCTTCGGTCAGCGGGGTACGCGCCTGCGGCACGGTGACCTGCAAAGGTCCAGCAGCACCGCGCCCCTCACCCGCTCCAAGCGAATGGGTTTCCATCTCCTCATAAGCCCGCGCAATATGCTGCCAGCTCCAGTCGTCCCCGGCGAGATCGGCGATACCGTCGAAATCCGCCGGCTGGCCCTTCACATAGACCATGCCGTTGACCGAGGACGAACCGCCCAGCACCTTGCCGCGTACCCAGTAATCGGGCCGCATGCCGGTATGCGCCTCGGGCTCGGTCGCAAAGATCGAGATATGTTCCGGGTCTTGCATCAGCTTCGCCATGCCCTTGGGCATATGGACAAAGGGATGATTATCGCGCTTGCCCGCCTCGATCAGGCAAACGCTGATCGCGGGATCTTCGCTAAGCCGACCGGCCAATACACAACCCGCCGAGCCGCCACCGACGATGACATAATCGAACGGCCCCATAACCCATGCCCTTTCCCACAACTCTCATTTTTTGCGAGCGTAGTTCAGGCACGGGAATTTGTAAGAGGTTTCGTCGGGTTAGATACGTCCCAGCAAGACCAGAATCAGCACGATGATCAGAATCAGGCCGATACCGCCGGTCGGTGCATAGCCCCAGCTCCGGCTGTGTCCCCAGGTCGGCAAGGCGCCCAGCAACATCAGCACGAGGATGATCAGTAGAATTGTGCCCAGCATGTTCGAACTCCCAAATTGTAAACAGGCAACTCGGGAGAAAGGGCATTTGTTCCATCAGCCGGTGAAGCGCCGCCGATCCACCCTCAGCGGGCGCAGATAGGAAGAATCGCCGCGATCGCGCTGCGTCGGCATATAATCGGCATCGCCTTCGGTGCCGTTGGGCGCCCAGGCGTCATTGCGAATATCGACCAGGCAGATGCGATCGACGATGCCCCATTTGCCGCCCCGCTTGACCATGCGGTCGAGATAGCGACCGCTGCAATTGGTATAAAGCGGGGGCTGCTTGTTCAGGCTGCGGAAGATGAAATAGCTTTCGCTATGCGCAACATCGCCCTCGATCTCGCAGCGATGGTTAGTGATGTGGTGCTGGGTGCGATGCTGATTCGTGATGTGCAGGTTGAACGCATAATCGGCAAACTTGTCGACCGGGCCAACGAAGCTGCCGTGATCATCGACCGCGTCGGGATGGTAAGCCGAGAGCAGCATGTCGCGATCCAGCCGGTCGATGCCGCGGCAATAGCGCATGAGGCAATCGTAGATTTCATGCCGGTCCTTCATCTCGCGGACGATCGCCGCCAGTTCGCTGTCCATGTCTTGTCTCCTCTCATTCGGCCTAAGCTTCTGATCCGAAACTTCGTTTCGGATAGTCTGTGCCGTCCCGCTCCCCCTGCCCAACCACCCCAAGGGTACC
>JAMFSI010000156.1 GCA_026225215.1 Sphingomonas palustris
GACGGAAGCGCTGGGTCATGAAGTCGTTGGCGGGCACCGGCAGATGCGCGATCTGACCATCCACCGCGCTGACCGCGAGGGCGAGCGCTTCGAGGCGCCGGGCGTTCGCCTGGGCTTCGGCGGGAGGAAACGGCTGCTCGCGCGATGGCGGGGGGAATTGCTCGCGGCGATAAGCGCTTTCGGCCTCGCTCAGCCCTTTGCGGGCGCGCTGCAATTGTTCGGAGACCATGCGGCGGATGCGCTGGTCGTCGGCGCGCAGGTTGTTTTCCTCGCGGTAGTAAGTGTAGCCGTAACCGTGGAACAGATTCACCGCGACGCGGCGCAGGATCTCTCCTGCGCCGACGGGTTCCTCGTCGCTCACTGGGTAATGCCCACTTCCGGCCCCAGCGGATAAATGCCGGTGGGCGCGCCGCCGATGAAGAAGGGCACGCCGGCTGCGGCGTTGGGCGCTGAGACCAGGCCCTTTTCCGCCATTTTCAGTGCCAGATAGTAACGCACCGACTCGATCGGGGTGAGGCCGAGCGCCTGGAGCGAGATCAGCTCGCGCATGCGCTCGTCGCGCGGCATGATCAGCACCTTGAGGTCATTGAGCATGATGCCGTAGACCTTGAGGAAATCGCCGAGGTGAACCTTCACCGCCTCGCGCACGTCGCCGATGCGGGCGTTGATGTTTTCCAGCTTGGTCACCTGAACGATCTGGTTGATCGCCTGCTCGATCGCGGGGCCGGCGTAATCGGCGACCTCGTTGGTGTCGATGACGATGCCGGCAAATGGCATATGGGTAATGAGGTTGAGCGCTTCTTCCTTGCTGTCGATATGGATGTAGTAATCGACCACATAGGATACCTCGGCCATCTCCGAAGAGGTGGCGATGCCGCTGTTGCGCACCAGCAGCTTCGAGCGGTTGATGTAGATCACCTCATAGACCCAGGGCGAGGCACCGCCGAAGAAGCCCTTGGCGATCGAGCCGACCAGCACCTTGTCCGGGGTTTCGATGGCATATTGCCCGGTCTCATAGACATCGAGCACCGCGCCGCGCGATTTCAGGATGCAGAAATGATTGCTCTCCACGGTGAGCAGCGAGCCCGAGACGATACTCTCGTCGGCGATCTTGTAAGCCACGGTGCGGGTGCCGAGCGCATCCGAACCATCGGCCTGGAGGGTGGTGATAACTTGACGGGTAATGGCCATTTTAATCTCCCTTAGCGCCGCGCGCGATGTTGCTTACGGGTGGTCGTGGTAAGTTCTGGATGCGGTGAGCAGAGGCCGGGGGCGTAAAGCATCCGGTTCAAATCAGCGGGCAATCGAGCCGGCTGGCGCATCGTCTCAACGAGGCTGACGGTGGGCAGGTCTCGCTCGAGCGGATCGCTGGGCGAGAATGGATCGTCGACGGGATAAGCTGGCGCGACACGTTTCGGGGCGCGATGGACAGTGGCGCGGACGATATCGCGATCGATATCCGCTTCCGGAATGCCTGGATTCGCAAGCGGTCGGTCGATGATGGGTGGACGAGCGGGGGCAGAGGCGTTGCGCGCTCTGAGCAGAATAAACAGCCCTATCGCGATGATAAGAATGACGTAGAACATTCCCGATCCTCACCCGTCAAGGTGACCTTATAAAGACAAATTCGGGGGAATGTACTATTGTTTTCAGTCCAGGGTTCATGCCCAACGATTAACCATATCTAGGCGATTGCCGCGTAACAAGCGGCATGGCGATGACAGATGCGACCCTGCCTTTACTAACGCCGTCGGGCGGCTCGGCGAGCACGGGCGTAAAGCCCGCCGCCTTGCCGGCATTCCGAAATCTGCCGCGCTTGTTACTCTATTTGGGCGTCTGCCTGGTGACGCGCGGCGGCATCTTTGGCGACTGGAATTACGAGTGCGACGACCAGTTCTATGCGCTGGTCGGGCAACGCCTGCTGCATGGCGCGACGCTGTATGTGGATATCTGGGACCGCAAGGGCCCGCTGCTGTACCTGATTTATGCCGGGGTAGCGTGGCTATCGCGCTCGGTCATCGCCTATCAGCTTGCTGCGCTGCTGGCCACGGTCTGGGGTGGCTGGTCGATAGCCGGCATCGCCCAGCGGCTGACGGATGCACGCGCCGGAACCTGCGCCGGGCTGGCCTGGTGCCTGCTGGTGCTTCCGCTCGGCGGCTCCAACGGCCAGAGCGAGATATTCTATGAACCGCTGATGATCGCCGCAGCCGCGAGCCTGCTGGCCGAGCATGAGCGCCTGGCGCAGGGGCGGCTGTCGCTACGTTTGATTGCCGGATTTGCCTGTGCCGGGCTGGCGATCACCTGCAAGCAGGCGGCGGCGATCGAGGTTGGATTTTTCGGATTGGTGGCGCTCGCCATCCAGCTGCGCGGCTCGGCCGGTTTAGGCCGCACCCTGATTAATACCACAGCCCTGGCATTCATCGCCGCGCTGCCGTTAGCGCTATGCGCGGGGTGGTATTGGCATGCCGGCCATTTTGATGCCTTGTGGCAGGCACTGGTCACCTCCAATCTGCACCGCGGCTATATGCCGACGGACGAGCGCTGGCATCGCTTGCTGACGGCGACAATGCTGCTGGCGGTGCCGCTCGGTTTTGCAGTGTTGGGTGCGATCAATCTGCGCAAGACGGTGTTGCGCGATGAACTCGCATTCGTGCTGGTTTGGTGCCTCGTCGCCATCGGCGCGATTCTCGCCTATCCCAATATCTACAGCCATTATTTGCTGACCGCCCTGCCGCCGCTCTGCGTGCTGGCCAGCGGATTGTATCGCCAGGGCAAGCTCGGCTTGATCGCCCTGGCCGGATTGGCGCTGACCGTGCTGCCGGCGACCGGTGCCGTCAAATGGGCCGATCGCGCGCGCTCACGCCAGGCGTCGCAGGAGCTGGTTGCCTATCTGCGGCAAGTCACGCCCGATCATCGACTGCTGGTCTGGGGCTTCCCGAGCTATCTCTATGCGCTGACCTCATCGCCGCCCCCGAGCCCGCTCGCCTTTCCGCCGCATCTGTTCGATGCCTCCGAAGCGCATGCGACCGGACGCGATCAGGCCAAAGACGTTGCACGGATTCTCGCGGGCCGGCCGGAAACCGTCGTCGTCCAGGATCCGCTGCCGTCATCGCCACTCAATGCCGCCAGTGTGGCCCTGGTTCAGCGTTACACGGGCAGCTGCCGAAATCTGCGCAACTTCACGCTTTACGATAGCGCTGGGCCCCAAGTGCAAAAGGTGTTCAGCGACTGCGCGGGCGGTTAGATTCAAAACCCAGGCGCTAGAGCGGGCAGCGTAATATGCGAATCACGCGCCCGCTCTAAGCTTTTGTTGTCGCATCGTCTGTTGCCAAAAACCGGTACCCACTTTTTGGCACGATGCTTTAATCGCCTCAATCACCCTGCTTTTTCAATTTCGCCAGCGCCGCGAAAGGCCCGCTGTCTTCGGGGTTGAGCAGCCCCACCTTGCGGCGGGCTTCTTCCGCCATCGGCCCTACTGCGAAAGGATCGATGGCCACGCCCAGGCTTTGCGCGATTTCCTCGCCAAGATCGAAGGCAGTGCCGGTGAATTCGATCTCGTCGAAATCCTCCGGGGCCAGTTCGATTTCAGCCTCGACCCGGCGCCTTGTGCCGGCGGGGACGAAGCGCAGCGTCAGCGGCTCGGAAATATGAACTTCCAGATCCTCGGCCGAAACGGCGCAGCTTTGCACGATGTCGGCGGTGAATTGGCCGGTGGCTTTGACGACCGGTCCCTCGCGTTCGAGCGACACCTCGGCTTCGAGGCGGTGGATCGCGACGATGGCGAAGCGGCGGGCGAGCGCGGCGCATTCTTCGGCGTTGGCGGACAGCAGGAGCGGCTTTTCGCCGATCTCGCGGATATCGACCTTGCGGCTGAACTCCGGGGGCGGAATGTCGCTCATCGGTCGATGCTTCCTGCCAGCAGCGCCTCGGCAGGGGTGGCGTCCAATTGCTGCGCCAGAATGCGGGCGAGGCTCGCCACGGCGGTGGGATCGGCGCCCGGCAGCAGCGTGACATTGCGAGTGACCGCGCCGACGAGCGTGGCGTCATCCGGCTCGGCCAGTGCCTCACGAAACGCGCCTAGTCTGCCCCCGAGCACGCCCATCAGCTTGCCGATATGCTTGCCGACCATCAGATCGCCGACGCCGCTCTGGCGCAATTGCCCGTCCATATCGGTGACGAACAACTCGGTCAGCCGTACCGACGGCGGGATCAGAGCCGTGTCGCGCTCCATTCGCAGCAGTATCAGCGCCAGCACCAAGGTGATGATATCGAAACGGCCAGCCACGGTATCGGCGGCGCCGCCATCGGCGTACCAGGCTTTCTCGCGCGCGATCTCGACCACGCGGTGCCATAGCGGTCGCAATGCGGCATGATCATCGCCGCGGGGGCGCAGCAGGCGGGAGAGGAGGGACATGAGTGGCTCCCTTTGTCTGATCGATCTTCGCGCTGCTTTTCACCACGCGAAAGCCGTTCATGGGCGATTAAAACCTTCCGCCTCATGCGCATTGCGCTTGTTGGCGGCTGGGCTTAAGGCCCGGTTCGTAGAGGATGGCCCCGTAGCGGATCGGTACGGCGGCTGGCAATCTCTGGTTTGGAGCAGTTACAAAATGCGGTTTGGCGCAAAGATGCTGAAGGGCCAGATGCTAAAAGGACTTCTGCTGGCGGCGGGCGTGGCCACGCTGACCAGCGGCTGCACGGCGATTCACGACCATCGCGGCTTCATCGTCGATCAGACGCTGCTCGATTCGGTCCAACCCGGCATCGATAACCGCTTGTCGGTCGAGCGCACGCTGGGCCGGCCGACCTTTACCAGCCAGTTTGGCGAGCCGACCTGGTATTATGTCTCGATCGAAGCGCGCCAGCTGGCTTTCGGTCCACCGCATACCGTCAAGCAGACGGTGCTGCGCGTTCGCTTCGATCCCAAGGGCAATGTCCTCGGCATCGACAAGACCGGGATCGAGCATGTCGTGCGGCTTCGGCCGGATGGCACGATCACCCCGACGCCGGGCCATAACCGCAGCTTCTTCGAGGATCTGTTCGGCAATATCGGCTCGGTCGGCGCCGGCGGTCTGGGCGGCGGTGGCCCAGGTGGCAACACCGGCGGCGGTGGCGGCGGTACGGGTCCCAACGGGAGCTAAAATCTGAACACCGGGTGGCGGCTTGAACCTGGCGACGGGGAGCATATATCCCCGGCATGAATGAAAACAGCGCGAGCCACGGCCTGCAACAGTGGCACGGCACTACCATCATCGGCGTTCGCAAAGGCGGCAAGACCGTCATCGCCGGCGATGGCCAGGTTTCCATGGGCAATACGGTGATGAAGCCGAACGCCCGCAAGGTGCGCCGCCTCGGCGCCAGCGACGAAGCCGGGCGCGGCAAGGTGATCGGCGGCTTTGCCGGCGCCACCGCCGACGCCTTCACCCTGTTCGAACGCCTCGAGAAAAAACTCGAACAGCATCGCGGACAGCTGATGCGCGCAGCGGTCGAACTGGCCAAGGACTGGCGCACCGATAAATATCTGCGCAACCTCGAAGCGCTGATGATCGTCGCCGATGCCGAAAGCCTGCTGATCCTCACCGGCAATGGCGACGTGCTCGAACCCGAAGCCAGCCAGGACACGATGATCGCCGCGATCGGCTCCGGCGGCAATTACGCCCTCGCTGCCGCCCGCGCGCTCACCGATTACGAACAAGACGCTGAAGTCATCGCCCGGCGGGCTATGGCGGTTGCCGCCGAGGTCTGCGTATTTACTAATGATCGGGTGACGGTGGAGACGATCGGCTGATTGGTGATTTTTGCAGAGTTTTTAAGTGTTAGACCCTGGGGCCAGGGGCCCCAGACCCCATTAATGTCATCGTTCCGCGCTAGTTCGATCTTGCGCAATGTCTTGGCGCCGCAGGCTTTAAAGCCGCTTTGCGGCGGGGCACAAGCAAGAGGCGGCGCGCGACGATGACAATGACGGGGAGCGCGAGGGGGTTACCCCTCGCATCTTAAACCCTATCAAACCTTCTCAGGACTTCCAAAATGCAAGATAACCTTACCCCCAAAGCCATCGTCGCCGCGCTCGACGAGCACATCATCGGCCAGCGCGATGCCAAGCGCGCCGTCGCGGTGGCGTTGCGCAATCGGTGGCGGCGTCAGCATCTCTCGCCGGAATTGCGCGATGAGGTCAGCCCGAAGAACATTCTGATGATCGGGCCGACGGGTTGCGGCAAGACGGAGATCAGCCGGCGGCTGGCGCGCTTGGCCGAGGCGCCGTTCGTCAAGGTGGAGGCGACCAAGTTTACCGAGGTTGGCTATGTCGGGCGTGATGTCGAGCAGATCGGTCGCGATCTGGCGGAGGAAGCGATTCGGCTGGAGAAGGATCGTCGGCGTGAGGCGGTGCGCGGGGCGGCTTCGGATGCGGCGATGGACCGGCTGCTCAAAGCGCTGGTTGGCGAGGGCGCGAGTGAGGCGACGCGTGAGAGTTTTCGCCAGCGCATCGTTGAGAATGCGATGAACGATGTCGAGGTCGAGATCGAGGCGGAGGATAGCCCGACGACGCCGATGGAGATTCCGGGGATGCCTGGCGGGATCGGCATGATCAATCTGTCCGAGATGATGGGCAAGGCGTTCGGCAAGCAGAACCTTAAGCGGCGCAAGTTCAAGGTGCCCGAGGCCTGGGATCGGCTGGTCGATGAGGAGGCCGAGAAGCGCATGGACCAGGACGATGTCGCCCGGGTCGCGCTGGCCAATGCCGAGGCCAATGGCATCGTCTTTATCGACGAGATCGACAAGATCGCGGTGTCGGATGTGCGGGGTGGTTCGGTCAGCCGCGAGGGCGTGCAGCGCGATTTGCTGCCGCTGATCGAGGGGACGACGATCGCCACTAAGTATGGTCCGATGAAGACCGACCATGTGCTGTTCATCGCCAGTGGCGCGTTTCATGTCGCCAAGCCGAGTGATATGCTGCCTGAATTGCAGGGACGGTTGCCGATCCGGGTGGAGCTGAAGGCGCTGACCGAGGAGGATTTCGTCCGCATTCTTTCGGAAACGCGGGCCAATCTGGTGGCGCAATATCGTGCCTTGCTGGCGACCGAGCAGGTGTCGCTCGATTTTACCCCGGAAGCGATTCGCGAAATCGCCCGCATCGCCGCGCAAGTGAATGACAGTGTCGAGAATATCGGCGCGCGGCGGCTGCAGACGGTGATGGAAAAGCTGCTGGAGGAACTGAGTTTCGAGGCCGAGGATCGTGGCGGCGAGACGGTGTTGATCGATGCTGCTTATGTCCAGGGCAAGCTGGGCGGCTTGGCTCGCGATACCGATTTGTCGCGGTATATTCTGTGAGCCAGGATGCTGGAGCCCCGCCCGATGGCCGGCCGGTTTACCGCCTGCTGACCGGCAAGGACGATAGAGCGTTTTGCGAGCGTGTGTCCGAGGCGCTGGCGCAGGGTTGGTGTCCGTATGGTTCGCCAGCGATGACTTACGATGCCGAGGTGGGATGTGTTAAAGTGGCGCAGGCGGTGGTCTGGAAAGACAGCGCGTATTAAACGCGAGTACATCTGTTGCAGAAATGCGACAGTTGTCAGCGAATAGCGACTACAAACGCACATAAGGTTGTGCGCTGCACCATCGCTTGATAGTTCGACCGCAGCCGCAGCATTGCACTCATTATAGAAGTGTGAGCCAGTGGCCGCAGGAAGGGACCCTGAAAGCTATTGAAAGGGCTCCTTATGAAGATCAAGTTTCTGAGCGCAGTTGCTGTGCTTGCCATCGGTTTCGCCAGCGAAGCCGCGTTCGCCGACGACGCGCCGGCACCTGCTGCCGCTGCTGCACCCACGCCTGAATTCACCGTAACCGGCGATGCTGCAATCGAATCGCAGTACCGATTCCGTGGTATCTCGCAGTCGAACAACCGTCCGGTCGCCCAGATGGCGATCACGGTGTCCGACAAGTCGGGCTTCTACGTGTCGACCTGGGGCTCCAGCGCTTCCGCCGGTAACAGCACCGTCAACATCGGCGGTACGGAAATCGACGTTTACGGCGGCTATACCCATACTTACGCCAAGAGCGGCATCACCATCGATGGCGGTGTGTATGGCTACCTTTATCCGGGTGCGCCGGCTGGCAATTATTTCGAAGTCTACGGCGATGTGACCAAGGCTTACGGCCCGTTCACGGTCAAGGCTGGAATAAACTGGGCGCCCAAGCAGCATTATTTCAACCAGCTGCCCTCCAGCGTTACGCATTACAACATCTATGAATACGGCGAATTGGGCTATACCCCGGCCTCAATTCCGGCGCTGACCTTTCACAGCCATCTCGGCCACACCGGTGGCGGCTTCGACTACACCAAGGAATATATCGATTATACCTTTGGTGCGGGTTACAAGTGGAAGAACCTGACCTTCGATCTGTCGGGCACGGGCACCAATGTCACGAAGCAGGATTCGCACATCGCTCCGCTGTTCGACCAGGGCCTTGGTGCCGGCGACGGTGGCGTGCCCACCCTTAACCCGGGCGAGACGCATCGCGCGGCGAAGCTGGTGCCAGTGCTGTCGCTGACCGCAAGCTTCTGATCCTTATCTAGAGGTCGTCACGGAAGGGCCGGGCAGTCGCAAGATTGTCCGGCCTTTTTCTTTATCGGTCCGAAGTTACGGTGATCGCGACTCAAGCACCTGTTCCCGCCCCCCTTTTTCCCGTCTGTCCTGAGCTTGTCGAAGGAGTGCCCTTCTTTCTGGATTTACCAGAAGAACAAGGCAGTGGTTGGGCTGCGCCCGCCTTCGGCCCGACAAGCTCAGCATGGACGGGTGGGTGTTATCGGCAAGACCTGGGATAAGGCGCAGGGGCTGCTTGCC
>JAMFSI010000157.1 GCA_026225215.1 Sphingomonas palustris
CATGTCCTCACCCTGGCCTCGGACGAAGGCCTCACCGATGCCGGGCTCAAGATCCGCACCATGCGCCTGCCCGATATCTTCCAGGACCACGACAGCCCCGACAAGCAATACGATACCGCAGGGCTCAATGCCCCGCATATCGTCGAGACCGTGCTTAAAGCACTGCGCTGGAATGAAAGCGGGATCGGTGAAGTGCGGGCTTAAGGTGTAGGTGCGAGGGGTAACCCCCTCGCGCTCCCCGTCATTGGCTGCGTTACGCGCCACCTCATTGTCATGCCTTGCCGCGAAGCGGCCATAACAGCCTGCGGCGCTGCGATCTTGCACTTCAACGAATGGCACATAACGATGACAAGAATGGGGTTTGGGGCCTCTGGCCCCAAGTCTTTCGCTTTATCTACAACCTTATCACTTCACCCCATGCATCAAGCGCTTCAACGGCACCGCCAGCGCCAGCAACACCACCCCGATCACCACCGCCGCCCAGCCGATCCGGGTAAAGACCTGGAGATAAGTCGCCAGGCTGAGCCGCAGATCGGTAACCTGGCCGCCGACGGTAGCGACGCTGCCGAGTTGTGCGACCAGACCGGCGACATATTCCGCGACGGCGATCGACAGGAACCACACCCCCATCATCAGCCCGACGACCCGCGCCAGTGACAGCTTGGTGATCATCGACAGGCCGACGGGAGAAATGCAGAGTTCGGCGAGCGATTGGATCAAATAGAGCCCGGCGAGCCACCATAATCCCACCTTGAAATCGAGACCAACGAAGCCTGCACCAAACACCAGGAACAGGAAACCGGCGCCGACTCCGGTCAGCGCAAGGCCGAATTTGACCGGGATCGAGGGTTCGCGGCCGCGCTTTGCCAGCCAGCCCCATAGCGCGCTCATCACCGGCGCCAGCAAGACGATGTCGATCGAGTTGAAGTTCTGCGTCTGTGGTGCGGACAGGGTGAACAGGCCGAAGACCGAGCGGTCGGTGTTGCGGTCGGCGAATAGCGTCAGCGACGAGCCGGCCTGTTCGAACAACGTCCAGAACACGGTGTTGAAGACGATCAGGATCATCGCCGCCAGCATCATCTCGAACTCTTGCCGGCTGCCGTTCAGCGCGGACCAGCCGAGGATCACCGGCACGCCCAGCAGGAAGATCCCGAACAGCAGCTTGGCCATCAGCGGCAGCGCCAGCAGGTAGCCGGTAAAGCCACTGCCGGGTGCGGCATCGGGCGCGGCCATGAGGTTGACGAACAGCAGGTAAGCGAGCGGGATCGCCAGAAACGCGCCGCCATAGATCAGCCAGGCGCGATCGCCGCCGGGCCTCACCGGGGTATCGCCATAACCGTCGAGCAAGCCGCCATGCCAACTGATCAAGACAAATGCGATCAGCATGCCCAGGCCGGAAACGCCGAAGCCAGCCCACCAGCCGAGCCAGTCGGCCAGCAGCGGGCACAGGAATTGCCCGAGGATCGAGCCGAGATTGACCCCCATGTAGAATATGGTGAACCCGGCATCGCGTCGGCGGTCGCCCTGAGCATAGAGCGCGCCGACCATGGTCGAGATATTGGGTTTGAAAAAACCGTTGCCGATACCAATCGTCGCCAGCGCTGTCAGCAGGATCGCCATCAGCGCCGGACTGCGCTGGCTCACCTCGACAAAATCGCCCTTGGCAAGGTGGCGGACGGCATGGCCATCCGCCGCCAGCAGGCTCAGACTGCCATCGCTATCGCCGCGCAGCGTCAGGCGTTGGCCATGATCGAGCACCGCACGCATGGTGTCGCTCGCGCTGGTCGGGCCATCGTGGAAATGCGCGGACAGCACGGCGTGGCTGGCGCTGTCATAGCTGATCGTCGATCGGGCGGGCTCGCCGCCGATCGCTAGCGCGAAATAACCCAGCGCCATCAGCGCCGCCCCAAAGCGCACCGATCGTTTCGAGCCAAGATATTGATCGGCAATCAGTCCACCCACCAGCGGGGTGAGAAAAACCAGCGCGGTAAAGCCGCCATAGAGTCCGGTCGCAGCGCGATCTCCCAGCACGAAATGCTTGGTAAGATAGAGCGTGAGCATGGCACGCATACCGTAAAAGCCCATGCGCTCCCACATTTCGGTGGTGAACAGCCGGGCCAACTGGCGTGGGTGGCCGAACCAGCCTTTTTCAGCTGAGACAGGGTCGGCAGACAACGGCGACGGCGTTGGCGTGGTCATTGCGGCAGGGCCTTGCGCCGCGGCCTATGCGGCAGCGATGAGCCTAACGGCATAGCCAAGCTTTGGTAGCACCTAAAATGTGTGGGATCGGCTTTGAGTGTCTGATCCGAAACTTCGTTTCGGATAGTCGGTACCGGCCCGCTCCCCCGGCCCAACCACCCCGAGGGTACCATCAATGCGTGGTTGGGCCGGGGGAGCGGGCCGGTACCGACTTCGAATTAGACTCTGAGAGATTTGTGCAACTTGGTAAGTTTTACTAAGCATGGGATTGCATAAGTAACGATAATCTGGCACTTTTCGGATTCGGCGGTGTAAAGTCGCAGCAGCGTCGCCGAACAAAATCCGTGGTGCCTCGTACTACCAGCTTGCGGCTACGCCGTGAGGCATTTTTGCAAATGTCATCCCGGCCCAGCATTATGCGCGGTCGGTTGACCGGCTCTAAGGGTGTGATGATGATCAGGTCCGAACTGTTGCTGGCACTCGCCAAGGAAAATCCCGAGTTGCGCGCTGACGATATCGAGCGGATCGCCGATGTCTTTTTCGATGAGATCGCCCAGCGCCTGGCCGAAGACGGCCGGGTCGAATTGCGCGGTTTCGGCGCCTTTTCGACGCGCGAGCGCGATGCACGCAAGGGGCGCAACCCGCGCACCGGCGATGCCGTGGAAGTGCCCGGCAAACGTGTGCCCTTCTTCAAGCCGGGCAAGGAAATGCGCGAACGCCTCAATGTTGGCTAAGTAGCTCCGCCGCTAGCTCGAGAGACAAGCAGCTTGCTGCGATATTGCCCTCGGCCCACCATTCTGCCAGATGCGCGCACTAGGGTCTGTGGGATTTGGCTCAGCCCGGCATCAGCCAAATACACCCATACCCGTGCGGACGTGGCGGAATGGTAGACGCAGGGGACTTAAAA
>JAMFSI010000158.1 GCA_026225215.1 Sphingomonas palustris
CGGTGTAGCCCGCCAGCATGATCGGCACCGTGCCGCAGTTGCCATAGGCCTGGACCGCGCTGTCGAGGATCGAGGTCGCCTCAGGCGTGAGGTCCGACTTATCCCAGTCGAAGAACACGATGTAGGGGCCCTTGTTGCACACGGCCGCAACGGGCGGAGGCGGCGGGGGAGGCGGCGGCGGGGGCGGCGGCGGCGGAGGCGGCGGCGGAGGCGGAGGCGGGGTCGGGCTGCCGAAGTTATAGGTCAGCGTTCCCAGCAGCGAGTGGCTCCGCACCTTGTCGCGCAGCGACAGGCCGTCGTCGGCGATAAAGCGGTCGGCATTCTCAGCCTGGAAGTAGCGATACTTCAGGCCGATATCCCAATGCTCGGTGATCGGATAGCGCACGCCGGCGATCAACTGCCAGGCAAAGCCGGTGTCGGAGTCGCTGACGTTATCGGTAGCAATCTGGGTGCGCACGGACGTGTTGACGCGAGCGACACCGATACCGCCGCCGACGAAGCCCTGCAGGCCATTATCGGGGCCGAAATCGGCCAATGCGTTTTCCATGAACGCGAGGATGCGGGTGCTGCCGCCCAGGTCGCCGGGGCCGGAAGTGAAGTAATTGCCGCGGGCGTCGGTGAAGTTCTTCTTGAACGCGCGCCGATAGCTGGCTTCCGATTCAAGGCGGAAATGGCCGAAATCATAGCCGACCGTACCGCCGAAATCATAACCGACCTTGGTCTTGTAAGTACCGATGGGCGCGCTGCCGGTGCCGGGCGAGGAAACAATGTTCTGGTCTTCCAGGATGGTGCCGCCGGCATCACCTTCGACATACCAGGACTTGTCGCGCGCGAGCGCGGGCGTGGCCAGCACTGTAGAGGCCAATGCCATCCCTATTATGAGTTTCCGCATTACGCATTCCCCTTTTTCTGAACTTATAGCCAATAATACGGGGGAGACATCTACCGCCATAGGATGACGCGCGCAAGCCACCATTCCGCCGAGTGTTGCAAAAATGCCGCGTTTTCGTGGGGTTGGCAAGAGAAAAGGCGCAAAAACGACGCTGAAATCCGGGCTGCGAAATTTTCCTATGAGTGGCGCCAGTGATTGTCTCCAGCTCGCGGACTCGGCGGGGAGTGGGACGGCACAGACTATCCGGAACGAAGTTTCGGCCAGACATTCAGACCCGGCTCGGCGGTTTCCGCTATCACAATTATAACATCGCCTTTTCTCGCCTTCTTGCTCTAAGCACCCCGGCGATTATCGCCGAGGGGTTTTCATGCTGCGCCGACTGTACGAATGGACCATGGCCAAGGCGGTCGACCGCAGGGCCGGATGGTGGCTGGCATTGTTCGCCTTCCTCGAATCGAGCATGTTTCCCATTCCACCCCATCCCTTGCTCGGGTTGATGTGCCTGGGCGAGCCGCGCAAGGCGGTGCGGTTCGCGGTGATCACTACGGTCGCCTCGGTCACGGGCGGATTGCTCGGCTATGCGATCGGGCACTTTGCTTTCCACGCTTTCGGTGCGCCGTTGCTGGCGGCGCTGGGCTTGGCCAAGAGCTTTCCGCGCATGGCCTGCACGTTGCGCGAAAACGCGTTCTGGATCATCGTCTTCAAGGGAATGACGCCGATCCCCTTCAAGCTGGTGACGATCACCGCCGGCTTCATTGCGGTGCCGATCGTGCCCTTCCTGGCGGCCAGCCTGATCTCGCGCGGGGTGGTGTTCATGTCGGTGGGCGTGCTGTTCCAACTGTTCGGCGCGCCGATCAAGGCGTGGATCGATCGTTATTTGGCCTGGGCGGTCGGCGGCTTCCTGGCGTTGGTCCTGGCGGGTTTTCTGGCGGTCACGCTATTGGGCGGTCATCACACGGCAGGCTGTGCACCCGATGGTACGGCCAAACTGGCGGTAACGTCGGCGGGCTGACCGCACGCGGATGCGGACAAGGATGATTGCGGCCCCAGCCACGTCGAAATCAATGGCACCCTGGGCGTATTTCTGAAAAAACCCTTACAACGGCGCGGCGCGGACCGCGATCCGACGGGAGAGTATAATGGCGCGCATCGCGGTCGATGGATTGGAACTCGATTACGAACTGATCGGTGATGCCGGAGCGCCGCCGCTGGTGGTGACGCCGGGCGGTCGCTATCCGCGCGACACCGCCGGGGTGCCGGAAATCGGCCGGATCTTCGCCGATGCCGGCTACCGCGTGCTGCTATGGGACCGGCCCGGCTGTGGCGCGTCCGACATCGCCTTCACCGCGCCCACCGAATCGGTGATGAATGCCGAGGCGCTGGTCGGCCTCGTCCGCGAACTCGGCCTCAAGGATGTCACGCTGGTCGGTGGTTCGGCCGGTTCGCGGATTTCGCTGATGGCGGCGGCGCGGATGCCGGACAACGTGCCCAAGATCGCCATCTGGTGGTTGTCGGGCGGCGCGGTCGGGCTGGCCGGGCTGGCGTGGTTCTATTGCGGCGATCAGGTGGCGGCAGCGGCCAAAGGCGGCATGGCAGCGGTGGCGGCGCTGCCCAGTTGGGCCGACCAGATCAGTCGCAATCCGCGCATCCGCGAAATCCTGCTGGCGCAGGACCCCGAAGAATATATCGCGGTGATGCAGCGCTGGGCCCAGGGCTTCAATTATAGCGACGCCACGCCGATGCCCGGCATCACCGCCGAGCAGTTCGCCAGCCTGACCATGCCGATCCTGGTCTTCCGCAGCGGCAAAAGCGACATGGCGCATACTCGCCGGACCAGTGAATGGGTGCATGAATTGCTGCCCAACTCGACCATGAAGGAACCGCCGTGGGGCGATCAGGAATGGAACTACGTCTCCACTTTCCCGATCGATTCCGCCAATCGCCGCGGTCGCTTCGAACGCTGGCCGTTGATCGCGCCGATGGTGCTCGAATTTCTCAAAGGAGCCTGAAATGGATGCTCTGCTCGAACGACGTGTCCGCGAACAACTCGACCGGGACGAAATCTGGCGGGTGATGCAGCGTTACGGCCGGGGGCTCGACCGGCTCGATACCCAACTGGTTCGCTCCTGCTATTGGGACGATGCTATCGAGGATCACGGCTATTTCGTAGGCACGCCCGATGACTTCATCGCCTATGCTGATATGAACACGCTGGCCTTCCTGTCCAGCCAGCATGGCTTGCTCAACCACTTCTGCGAACTCGATGGCGATGACGCCTATTGTGAAACCTATTATCTGTTCACCGGCGTTTCCGCCCAACCACCGCACTTCATGTCCACCGGGCGCTACATCGACCACTTCCAGAAGCGTGACGGGGAATGGCGCATCGCCAATCGGGTCTGCATCGTCGAAGGCAAATTCGACTTGCCCGAAGCCGTGACCGGCGCGGGTCTGCCCTCGGCCTACACCGTCGAAGAGCCCTGTCAGGCCGCGCGAGACCGCAGCGACGTGTCCTACCACCGCCCGCCGGTGCCTCGGCGCAAAGGAGTCACCTGAAGCAGCGCTGCAAAACTGTCACAAAAATGCTGCACCGCAGCAAAAATTGCTGGATACCGCTTGTAACCCTATCGTCTTATTAACCATTTTGGGTTAGCTTTTGGTCAGTCATTCAAAGCCTTCGGGAGAATGTCTATGGACCAGAGCGACCTTCGCATGCAGCTTGCCGGCTATGGGCTGGCCACGATCCAAATCCATTATTACATGCCGGACCACCCCAGCCTGCTGCAGCAATTCCTGCTCCAGCAATATGATCTGGCGCCGCGCTTTCCGGAATTGAAGCGGTTTCTCGATTTCTGGCGACGCGATATCGATGCCGTGCTCCATTCGGTGCGGATCGCGCATCAGAAGCTGATCGGGCCGGCCGAGTGGCGGGCGGTGAATGGGGAAATCAGCATTCATTGAAAGGGTCTCAGGGAAGACCTGGGGCTTGTGGCCCCAGACCCCGATCCTGTCGTTGTCGCGTGTCGGTTCGGCGAAGAGCGAGGTCGCAGCGCCGCAGGCTTGAAGCCGCTGCGCGGCAAGCGCGCCGCAGAAGTGGCGCGCCACGCAGACAGTAACGGGAGCGCGAGGGCGATGGCCCTCGCACCTTAACCCTTATCGCTTCAAATAATCCCCACGCTCTTGCCAGCCCGCTCGAACATCCCGACTATCGTCTGTACTTGCTCAGCCGAATGCTCCGCGCACAGCGAGCAGCGCAGCAGCGTCATATTCGCGGGCGTCGCGGGCGGGCGGGCGAGATTGACGTAGAGCCCTTCCTTCATCAGCGCCTGCCACATCGCTGCGCCGCGATCGAGATCGGGCATGATCACCGCGATGATCGCGCTTTGCGGCGTCTCGGTGCCCAGCGTAAAGCCGCGCGCGCGCAATTCGCCGTGCAGCACCTGCGAATTTTCCCAGAGATGCGCGCGTTTGTCGCCCGCGTGCATCAGCTTGCGGATGCTGGTGGCGGCGGTGGCGACTACTGAGGGCGGCAGGCTGGCGGTGAACACATAGGGCCGGCAGGCCATGCGCAGGATCTCGAACTTGGGATGGTTGGAGACGCAGAAGCCGCCGACCGTGCCCACCGATTTCGAAAAGGTGCCGATGACGAAATCGACGTCGTCGAGGGCGCCCTGGTCCTCGGCGACACCGCGCCCGTTAGGGCCGATGAAGCCCATCGAATGCGCCTCGTCCACCAGCACCATCGCGCCATTGGCCTTGGCGACGGCGATCATGTCTTTCAGTGGGGCGATATCGCCCAGCATCGAATAGACGCCTTCGAGCACGACCAGCTTGCCGGCGCCTTCGGGGATACGTTTGAGGCGCTTTTCCATCGCGGTGATGTCGTTGTGCTTGAACGGCACGACTTCGGCATCGCCCAGCTTGCAGCCGTCCCAGATCGAGGCGTGGCTGTCGATATCGAGCACGATGTAGTCGCCCTTGCCGGCGATGGTGCTGATGATGCCGAGATTGGCCTGATAGCCGGTGGAGAACACCATGGCGTGATCCATGGCATAGAATTCGCGCAGCGCCGCTTCGACATCCTTATGCGGGGCGTAAGTGCCATTGAGCACCCGGCTGCCGGTGGTGCCCGAGCCGAATTGGTCGAGCGCCGCCTTTCCGGCCGCCAGCACGTCGGGATCGAAGGTCATCCCCATGTAATTGTAAGTGCCGAGCAGGATCGTCTCGCGGCCATTGCAGATGGCGACGGTGGGCGAGATCACCTTTTCCATGACCAGCCCGAACGGATCCTCGCGCCCCGGCCCGCGCACGCTTTCGCGCAGCGCGATCATTGGGTCGAATTTGTCGAACAGGTCGGTCATGCTTACGCGGGCCCTTGCAGCTTGACCACGGCATCGATCAATTGCCCGTAGGTCTCGATCTCGGCCTGCTGGTTCATGCTGATGATGATGTCGAACTCATCCTCAATCGCGGCGACGAAATCCATCACCGTCAAGCTGTCGAATTCGAGATCGCCGGCGAAGGTCGAGGCGTCCTTGATGGTGACGCCCTTCTTGTTGAAGGGCGCGATCAGTTCGGCGACTTTGGCGGCGATTTCGGCGCGATCCATATGCATGCTCCCACGGGGTGTGGGCGCTATGGCCCGAGATTGCGGCGCAAAAGCGGCGGGATGGGGGGAATGTCAAGAGGCGGGGCGTTGGAGCCTGCACGGTATTCGGCGGATACCGGTCAGGCTCCCAATGTAGAACGGGAGATTTTGAGAAAGCAGAGCCACTTTGGCCATTGGGAATTGTTATCGGCAGAGTTTAGCAGATCGGCGATTATAATGAGTACGAAAAATTCCGTTACTGAACTCGCTTATCCAAGCTATCCCGGTTCGAACATCCAGTTTTTTCGCCTTTGTTGCATGCTTGATCATAAAGCTCGCGGGCCCGCTTCAGATCCTTTTCAAGACCACCTTCGCCAAATTCGTAGTCCACACCGAGACTGGTGCAACCACTGACATTGCCGCCGTCGCAGCTCTGCTTGTAGAGCGCAGCAGCCTTCGCAGCATCTTTAATTCGCCCGGTATTCTTAGGCTTGTCCGGGTCATAAATAAAAGCAAGGTTGTAGCAGCCGCTGAATTCATTGCCATTGCAAGCCTGCTCGTAAAGCGCCGCAGCTCTTTCACCGTCCTTTATTCGTCCATTCATCTCGGGCATGCCGGTATCGTATTGGGTGCCGAGATCGAAACATCCCGTCATACTTCCCCCGCTGCAGCCTTTGCTGTAGAAATCTGCGGCAGTCGCGATGTCATTCTTCACACCTGCGCCGCCCGTTTGGTAATCATATCCAAGATTAGTACAGTCGGAGGCTTTGCCGCTATCGCAACTGATTTTTAGGAGAAGCGCCTCTCCGAACAAGGAGGGTAGCCCTGGCGATGGGATTACGAATGGGTTCGCAAGGGGCGATGCGGTTGGGGACACAATTGCCGGACTGGGGGTGACGGCAATAATGGGCACATTCGGCGTTCCGTGCTGCCAGGGCGCCAGATGTAGAAGAGCGGAACCAACGAGCACCAATACTGCGACTCCGGCGGCCTTTGGCCCATGCAGCTTGATCAGCTTAAGCCACCGTTCGCGCTGCTCAGCCAACGCTTGTGCCTTGGCTTCCGCGATTCGCTTTTCAGCCTCGGCCTTGAGGCGAGCTTCTTCGATCTCCTGGAGGCGTATTCTTGATTGCTCTTCGCGCAGATGCGCTTCCTGCGCCAGTCGCTCCTGTTCCAGGCGGGCCTTTTCTTTTTCGACTTCCTGCGCGATCTGGGCGTCGCGCGCGGCAGTGGCAATCAGCGCATCGCGTTTTCGCTGTTCCTCAGCCTGGCGATTGGTTTCCGCGATCCGGCGCTGCTCGTCACCAGCCTGTTTTCGCTGTTGTTCCTCAGCGATTTCTTCCGGCGTGGGCGGCCGTGGCACCTTTATTCGGAGCAGTTTGCAAATATGGCCGGCCAGTTTCGAAATCTCGACCATCGCCTCTTCTGACTCATAATTCTTGAGCCGCAGGCGAGTAAAGTTAAGATATTGCCTTTTTCTAATCTGATCGATATTTTCTTGAGAAATTGGATCAACATTTTCGACGTCTATGTATAGTATTGGGAAAATTCTACTGACATCAATTGCATTTCCGTACTGATCGACGATTGCTTTTTGGCGATCGAGGAAAAATCCGACTTCCTTGTTGCACCAATAACTGCGCAGGAAGCGAGGCGTAATCACCGGCACAAAGAAGCTGGCCGCGCCGATGGCACGGCGAATTTCACGCTCCCACTCCGCGCCATAAGGTATCGCGCCGACATCGCGATACAGTTCTACCGGTTCGCCCAGTTGGCTGCGCAGTTCGGAAGCAAGCAGCTCGCGAAATTGGCCGAGTTTTCCACGATTAGCGGCTTCATCGTCGCGCGCATAACTCCAGAAACCCAAGGCATCGAGATAATGAAATTCCCCCGCCACGTAATTTGGTTCCCCTCAACGCCCCGATTCGCATAATGGAAGCGACGTAACCTACGGTTTCGATCTGCCAGCAGCAATGGCCCACGCACTGACCATATAGCGCTTTACGCTGGCCGGACGCGCGCAGTCACGGCACAGGGGCCCCCGCCTCCGTCGCACCCGCCACCGTGAAAGAGAATCTCCATGTGTTTTTCCGCTACGGCCAGCTTCGCCGCATCGGGTGTGATCGCCGTGATCGGCCTGGCGACCCTGCGCCTCGTGCGAGAGCCGCGCGCGCTGTTGTTCGCGGCGGTGCCGCTGCTGTTCGCGGTCCATCAATTCACCGAGGGTCTGGTCTGGCTCGGGCTGGAGGGGCGGATCGGCAAATTGGCGCTCGACCACGTCGCCTTTATGTTCACCATGTATGCGCAGGGTTTGCTGCCGGTGCTGATGCCGCTGGCCGTCGCGCTGATGGAGCCGCGCGGTTGGCGGCGCGGGGTGATCCTGGGGCTGACCGCGATCGGCGTGGTAGCGGCGGGATGGGATGCCGTTGGTCTGATATCGCTGCCGCTCAAGACCTGCATCCAGGGCCATTCGATCGCTTACCGTAACCAGATGACCGGCAGTCTGCCGATTTCCCTGCTCTATATCGGCGCCACTTGCGGGGCCCTGCTGTTGTCGTCGCATCGGGTGGTGCGCTGGTACGGCGCGCTGAACGTCGTCGTCCTGACGATCACTGAGATCGTCAAGGAATATGCCTTCGCTTCAACCTGGTGCTTCTACGCGGCCACCATGAGCATCATGGTCTACTGGCAATTCCATCGCGGCAATATCGATATCGCCAGGCCAAATTTCGCTCGTCGCGACCGAAGTATCCCTTCCCGCCCGTCCTGAGCTTCGTTAGTTTGCGTTCATCTTGAATATCCGGAAGGAGTTCAGGTGCCGGTATGGGGTGGCCACCCCATACCGGCGTGATCGGTGCGCCCGTTGAGCTTGGGGTCCGACTTGCGTC